>DATIWS010000163.1:0-2407 GCA_035519275.1 Acidocella sp.
GCTCCAGCTCGCACTGGAGCAGAAACTCCAGCGCCTCCAGCCGCCAATAGGCGTGCTCCACGCTGGTGCCCCAGGCATATACACCGTGGCCCGCGATCACATAGCCGATGGGCGGCTCGTTCTGCAGCAGCGGCTCGATAAACGCCGCCAGCCGGGCGATGTCCTGGTCGTTTTCATAGACCGGCAGCAGCACTTCGTGCTCATGGGTGGTGAAGCCGAAGGCCTTCAGGATCTCGTAATTGGCGAAGGTGATGCCGCCCTGCATGGAGAGCACCGTGGCCGCCACGGAATGGCCGTGCAGCACCGCCCCCACCTGCGGAAACAGCCGGTAGAGCTGGCAGTGCAGCAGCGTCTCGGCGCTCGGCTTCTGCCCCTCGACCAGCGGCTGGCCGTCGTAATCCACGGCGATGATGTCCGCCGTGGTCAGCCGCCCCTTGTGCACGCCGCTGCTGGTGATCGCGATCCGGCCGTCATCGATTCGCGCCGAGAGGTTGCCGGCCGAGCCGGGCACCCAGCCACGTGCGTCCATGCGCCGGCCGGCCTCGGCCAGCGCCTCCGCCAATTCCTTAGGAACCATTGTTCAGCCCTGGTTGACGGTCGTCTTGTTCTGCTGCTCGGGCTGCGGCGCGTTCAGCGCGCCGGTATCGGCCATTGAGGCGTCTTCCGGCTTCTTCTTCTCGTCCTCAGCCAGGTTTTGCTTGAAGGATTTGATGCCCTTGCCGAACTCGCCCATCAGATTGCTGACCTTGCCGGTGCCGAACAGCAGCAGCACGACGGCCAGTACGATCAGCCAATGCCAGATGCTCAACCCACCCATGGTAACCTTCTCCACCCAGATAATTCAGCATGTTTACGCGGATTGCCGGAGGATGCCAAATCTCCCGCCGCCAGCTAGGTTAGCGCCGCCGCAGCCACCAGCCCGAAGCCATTATACAACATGTGCAGCAGAATGCCCGGCCTGATTGAGCCGTAGCGCAGCCGCAGATGGCACGATGCCAGCGCCAGCAGGCCGACATCGAGAAACCCCGGCAGGTAATGCAGCTTCTCCGGCCCGTGCGCCGCCAGGAACAACAGGGTGGTGACGGCCACCGCCCCGCCGGACCCGAGCCTTGAGGCCACCCCGGCGAAGCCGATGCCCCGGAAGGCGATCTCCTCCAGCACCGGGCCGAGCAGCAGCACCACGCCGAGCATGGCCGCGATGGTAATGGGCGGGCCTTCGAACAGCTTCGCCGAGGGCAGGTTCTCCAGCGATTTCAGGTCTGGCGGCACCAGCTTGTACATGCCCACCACCACCCCGGCGAGCAGCAGCGCCAGCAGCACCACCTGCGCGTAGGCCACGGCGGGGGCGCTGCGCCACGCCACGCCGCGCGGGCTGCCGTCGGCCAGATGCGGCAGCCCCAGCCGGCGCATCGACCATGCCAGCCACAGAGCCGTCATGAACTCCCCGGCCAGCACGGCGCCGGTCAGCGTCACCGGGTCGGTCAAGCTGGGCCGGAACCCGGTGTGTTGCAGGATCAGGTAGAACGCCGCCGCCATCCGCACGTTCACGAACAGCCCGCCGCCCGCGCCCATGGTCAGGCCAAAGCCGAGCATGCCCCACAGCCCCTCCACGAGGCCCAAACGAGGCCGGCCCCACCGTGGCGCGCGCGCACCGGGCAGGCGGGCGAAGCAGAGCGCCAGCAGCCAGAGATTGACACCGAATTCCCCGCCCATGCCGCCCAGCATGGCCAGGGCCTTGGTTGGTATGGGGTGGTGCGGGGCCACGATGATCGCGGCCGCTTCCACCGCCACCCCGCCGGCCAGCATGAACGCCAGCAGCCAGCCAAATGCTGCGAAGACTCGTCTCATGTCGTGGCCTCGAATTGTTGCAGGATCGCCTCCGGTTTCGTACCGGCGGCGCGCATCTCGCGCAATGTCGCCGCTTTGTCGCGCTTGGCCAGGCGCCGCCCGGTTGCGTCGGTGAGCAGACGGTGATGCGCGTAAATCGGCGTGGGCAGGCCGAGCAGCGCCTGCAGCAGCACATGGATATGCGTGGCCTCGCGCAGATCCTCGCCACGGATGACATGCGTGATCTCCTGCAGCGCATCGTCATGCACCACGCAGAGATGGTAGCTGCTCGGCGTGTCCTTGCGCGCCAGCACCACGTCCCCAAGGCGCTCCGGCTGCGCCTCGATCCAGCCTGTGCCTTCCTCGAAGAACCGTAATTCCCCAACGCATCGCCGTGCCGCAGTCAGGTCCAGCCGCAGCGCATAGGGCGCGCCGGAGGCGAGCCGCGCCGCCCTGGCCTCGGGCGGGAGCGCGCGGCAAATGCCGGGATACACGCCCTCCACGCCGTGCGGAGCGGATTGCGCCCGCGCTATTTCCGCCCGCGTGCAGAAGCACGGATACAGCAGGCCACGCTCCTGCA
>DATIWS010000164.1:0-3179 GCA_035519275.1 Acidocella sp.
ACAGCGCGACGCCGGAGAATTTCGTTTCGCCCGCAGCGCGCGGGGCGCGGATATAGTCCAGCGTGACAGTGCGGAAGCCGACCCAGGCGAACAGCCCCTTCATGAAGCGCTGGCGCTCGGGCAGTTGCTTCAACGCATTCAATACGGCGCGGTCCATGAGCCGGAAATCGCCGACGTTTTCAGGTATCTTCGTCTTCGAGAGCTTGTTGTGCAGTTGGTAGAACCAGGCAGCCGTCTTGCGCTTCAGCAGCCCGTCGGAAGAACGGTCGATACGCCGGGCCAGCACCACCTCCGCCCCCTCGCGCCAGGCCTTCACCATATCCGCGATCAGCTCCGGCGGATCCTGCAGATCGGCGTCGATGGGAATCACCGCTTCGCCGTTGGCGGCATCGATACCCGCGGTCAGCGCCGCTTCCTTGCCGAAGTTGCGCGAGAACTCGAGCACGCGGAAACGCGGGTCGGCCTGCGCCAGGGCGACGAGCTTCAGCAGCGTGCCATCCTTGCTGCCGTCATCAACACAGACAATCTCCCAGCGTGTATCAGGGACGGTTTCGAGAGGCGGAAGGATGGAATCGGCGAAGGACTGGATCGCTTCAGCCTCGTTATAGAACGGCACGACGAGGGAGAGCAGCTGGGTCATTCCACGCTCACGCCAACACCCGGGAGAGCGCCGCCCGGGCATAGAGAAACAACAAAGCCAGAAACTGCGTAACCACCCACCACCACAACACCTCGCGGCCTGCCCAAACCATGATGGCGGCGGAATACCCCACCGTTTGCCCGGCCAGGACAGGCATAATGGAAAGCACCGCGATGCGGAAGAAACTCTCCCACAACAGCGCCACGACGGCGATGGCGAGCCACTCCGCCTTGCCCACCCCGGCACGACGCAGGGCGAACACGCCCGGCAAGGCGAAGAGCAGGAAGATCGAGCGATAGTCGATATTCTGCGCCATGAAAAAGCAGGCGCAGATGAGTGCCGCACCGCCAATGAGGAACGCCTCCACCGCAGGCTCCAGCTTCGCCATGGCCGGGCGGTACAGAGCCGCGTTCACCCACCCCCGCCAGAGGGCGGCGAGGATCATTGCGGCATATGCCAGGCGCAGGGCCAGCGGCATGCGGAATTGGGAGAGGTCATGCAGCGTGTTCCCATGCACAGCCGCGATGCCGAGGCTGATGCCGAGCGGGATGTCGATGGCGCCAAAACAATTTCCCAAGGGCGGGCATTGCGGGACGATCTTCAGCGCCGTCAGCGTGCCGGCGCCGAACTTGGCCATGAAGCCCAGCCCCGCCACGCCGAGCAAGGCAATCATGGCGGCTAGGCGGCGGGGCGGCTCGCGCAGCAGCAGCACCAGCAGCGCCACGGGATAGTATTTCAGCGCCGCGGCGAGGCAGAACAGCGCATCCCCCGCCAGCCGGGCTATACTGCCGCGCAGGCTAAGCCAGATGCCGCCCATGGCGAGCAGGAAGATCACCACGTCGAGATTCATCCGCTCCAACGCGAAGATCGTGCTGGCGGAGACGCTCGCCAGCGCACGCAGCCAGAACTCCTGGCGGCTTTGTGGCGGTGGCAACACGGCGAGCGCGGCGATGAACAGCACGCCCAGCCCGAGCCCAGCGAGGTTGATTTGCGCCGCCAAGCCGCCCAGCCCGCCAAAATGCAGCAGCAGCGGGGAATAGTTGTAATTGCCGCCATACATGCAGGCATTGGGGGCGTACACATTCACCCCCTGCCCCGCGCATTGCACCGCCCGCAGCACCGCGCCGAGATCGGAAAACGGCTGTGCTGCCTTGGGGATATCGAACGCCGCCAGCACGGCGAAGTACGCGCCAGGCACGCTGCCATGCAGCCAGGCGAACAGCACCAGCGCGGCAAGCGCGATGGCGGAAATGCCGAAACGGTTCTTCATCTCACTTCTGCTCATGCGCCGCCCGCGGCACGGTGAAGATCAGAATGCCGTCCACCTCTTGCTGCTCCCAACCCAGGCTTTGCAGCCCGGCCACCATGTCCGCTGCGGCACCCGGTCCGGCCACGACGAATTGCGTACCTGTCTGGCGGCAATAATCGGCGAAGGCCGGGACAAACCCCGGCGTGTCCAGACCGAAGAAATAGCGCATCAGCGCCGTGTTCTGCTGGACCCGTTCAGGCGGAAACCCGAGATACCCGCCCGTCTGGGCGAAAGCGAAACCGCTTTCAGCCTGCCAGTACATGGAAGGGCTGAAGAAGCCGAACGGCAAAATCGCCACCTTGGCGCCCTGCCCCAGTACCTGCTCAACCCGCCCCGGGGCGAAGAAGGCCGAATTGGGGATGGGCTGTACCGGACGCGGCATGGGCCACAGGAACGCCGCTGCGAGCACGCCGAGCGCGAACCTAGCGTAACGCTCGCGCGTTGCATGCGCCTCGGCAACCCAAAGTGCGACAGCAATGGCAATCGCGAGGCTGGCGTAGAGCATCATCCGCGCCGGCAGCGCATTGCCCAGTAGCGGCAAAGCGTGGATCAGCATCCAGGGCAACGGGATTCCTGTATCCCGCCCGCCGAGCCAAAGCTGCGGCCCCATGCTGGCGATGATCAGCCCCAGGATCAGCCAGCGCAGATAGGCCTTGCCCCGGCGCAGGCCGAGCCAGAGCAGGATGATCAGCGGCAGGCCGAGATAACCGCTCTGCTCGCTGGTGAAGCCCGGAAAATGCTCCGTAAGGGGCGCGAAAAGCGCGCCACCGATGGCGTTGGTTGGCGTCGGGATGACGAGGTTGAGCAGATCGGTGGAGAAAAACCACGGCCAGGCCTTGGGCAGTGCCATGCCATGTGGCTGCGCGAACAGTACCCAGAGCAGGGGCGAGAGTAGCAGGAGCAGCAGCGGTGCCGCCAACAGCGCATCGCCCAGGAGCAGCATCAGCCCGGCCCGGCGTTGCGGCAGCATCACCCAGGCCAGTGCCCCGGCGAACCCGCCGCAAACCACCGTCGTCGCAAATACTTCCAGCGAAATGCCAGCCTGTGCCGCCAGCATCAACGCCCCGCCCACCGCCACCGCTTTGCGGCTCACTTGCCCATCCAGCCGCGCCAGCGCCAGCAGCATCAGGCAGGGCACCAAGCAGGTGGTTTCCAGATTGAGCTGTTCGCTCAGACGCGACATCTCATAGCTGGAAAAGCCGAACAGGAACCCGCCGAGCAGCGCCGCCT
>DATIWS010000165.1:0-8710 GCA_035519275.1 Acidocella sp.
GGCTACCGCGTGCATGTGTTCTCGCCCGAGGCGGACGGCCCGGCGGCGCAGGTGAGTGCCGCCAGCACGGTGGCGGAGTACGCCGATCTCGAGGCGCTGCGCCGCTTTGCCGACGCGGTGGATGTCATCACCTTCGAGTTCGAGAACCTGCCCGCGGACTCCCTGGCGCTGCTGGAGAGCCTGAAGCCGGTGCGGCCGGGCGCGAAAATCCTCGCCATCAGCCAGGACCGGCTGCTGGAGAAGCAGTTCCTCAACAATGCCGGCATCGCCACAGCGCCTTGGGCAAAGGTGGAGGGCGAGGCGGAGCTGGCGCCGGCGGTGGGCAAGTTCGGCCTGCCTTCGGTGCTGAAGACGACGCGCCTCGGCTATGATGGCAAAGGCCAGGCGCTGCTGCGCGCGGCGGAGGATGTGGCCCCGGCCTATGCGCGCCTCGCCCCGAAGCCGCTAGTGCTGGAGGGCTTCGTCACCTTCGCGGCGGAAGTCTCGGTGATGGTCGCGCGCGGCGCGGATGGCACGGTGGTGACCTTTGATGCCGTGGAGAACCGTCACAAGCACCATATCCTGGACCTCACCTTGGCCCCGGCGCCGCTGCCGCAGGATCTGCTGGCCGAAGCCCAGGACATCGCCCGCCGCGTGGCCGAGGCGCTGGAACTGGTCGGAATCTTGGGCGTGGAGATGTTCGTCACCGCCGACGGCAAGCTGCTGGTGAACGAGATCGCCCCCCGCCCGCATAACTCGGGGCACTGGACCATGGATGCCTGCCCCTGCGGGCAGTTCGAGATGCATATCCGCGCCGTGGCCGGTCTGCCTCTGCCGCCCGCCATGCGCCACTCGGATGCGGTGATGAAGAACCTGATTGGGCCGGAGGACATGGCGCTATGGCCGCGCATCCTGGCCACGCCGGGGCTGATCCCGCACCATTACGGCAAGACGGACGCCAGGCCCGGGCGGAAAATGGGCCACTTCAACCGGCTATTCCCCAAGGGCAGCCTGCCGGGGGAGTTCGGGATTGAGGACGCGCTGAGCTTGAAGGACTAAACGGCCGCCGTCACCGGCACCAGATTATCCAGGAACCGCTCGGCGCAGGAGCGCCACGAATAAGTCTCCGCAAACGGCCGGCAATGCGCCCGGTCGATCTCCAGCGCCTTTAGGCAGGCGATGCGCAGATCCTCGTCCAGCGCGCCCACCGGCACGTCCGCCTCGGCCAGGATATCCTTGGGGCCCGTGACCGGATACGCCGCCACCGGCAGGCCGGAGGCCAGCGCCTCCAGCACCACCAGGCCGAACGTGTCGGTGCGGGAGGGGAACACGAACACATCCGCCCCGGCATAGGCCTTGGCGAGTTCCGCCCCGTGCCGCGCGCCGACGAAATGCGCGTAGGGGAATTCCGCTTTCAGCTCGCGGCGCTGCGGGCCGTCGCCCACCACCAGCTTGGAGCCGGGCAGATCCAGCTTGAGGAAGGCGCGCAGGTTCTTCTCCACCGCCACGCGGCCGACATAGAGGAAGATCGGGCGCGGCAGGTCCCAGTTCTCCTTCGGCTCTGGGCTGAAGGCGGCGAGGTCCACCCCGCGCGACCAGGGCCGCACATTCTCGAAGCCACGGGCCATCAGCTCCTCGCGCAGGGACTGCGTGGCCACCATCACCGCCGCTCCCGCGCCGTGGAAGCGCCGCAGCCAGGCATAGGAGATGAATTCGGGGATGCCCGTCCGCGCCTTCAGGTACTCGGCGAAGCGGGTATGGAACGCGGTGGTGAAGGCCACCTTGCGGCGGATGGCGTAGGCCCGCGCGGCCATGCCCAGCGGGCCCTCGGTGGCGATATGCAGCGCATCCGGCTGGAACTCGTCGATGATCTTCTCCAGCCGCTTGCCGGGGAAGATCGCCAGCTGGATTTCCGGGTAGCTCGGCATCGGCACGGTGAAGAAGCGGTCAGGCCCCACGACCTCGACCACCTTGCCCATGTCCTGCAGCTCCTGCACCACGGTGCGAAGCGTGCGGACAACGCCGTTCACCTGGGGGGTCCAGGCGTCGGAGACGATGAGGATACGCGCCGGTCCGGCGGAGGTGAGCAGAGCGTCAGGCTCCGGCTGATATAACACTGGCGGTATCGATCTCACGCTGCACGGCGGCCATTTCCGCCACGACGGCCTGCACCGCCTGGGAGTCGGCCGGGTTCATCTTGGCTGCGGGCTTGCCCAGCATGGAGAGCTGGTTGCGCTCCACCCAGTCCACCAGCTCCAGCCGGCCGTCATCATGCTCGACCAGCGCGGTGCAGCTTTCCACCCAGTCGCCGTCGTTCAGGTACAGCACGCCGTTCACCATGCGCATCTCGGCATGGTGGATATGGCCGCAGACCACGCCGTCGAACCCGCGGGTCTTGGCGTCGTCGGCCAGGGCGGTCTCGAAGCGGTCGATCGCCTTCACCGCCTCCTTCACCTGCAGCTTCAGCCAGGCGGAGAGCGACCAGTACGGATAGCCGAGCTTGATCCGCACCATGTTGAAATAGCGGTTCACGCCCAGCGCCACGGTGTAGGCCCAGTCGCCGAGCAGGGCGAGGACGCGCGCATGGCGCACCACGCTGTCGAACGCATCGCCGTGGGTGATGAGCAGACGCCTGCCATCGGCCGTGGTGTGCTCGGCCTCCATCTGGATTTTCACCCCGCACACCTCAATGCCCAGCGCCAGGTATTTGCGCAGCATTTCGTCGTGGTTGCCCGGCACGTACACGACGTTGGTGCCGTTGCGGGCCATCTTCAGCACGCGGCGCAGCACCTTGTCGTGGTGGCGGTCCCAGAACCAGGAGCGCTTCAGGCGCCAGCCATCGATGATGTCACCGACCAGGAACAGGTTCTCGCAGGTGGTCGACTTCAGGAAGTCGGCGAGGAATTCGGCGCGGCAGCCGCGCGTGCCGAGGTGCGTATCCGAAATGAAAACGCTGCGGTAGGCGGTTTTATCCATGTAGCGGAACGTCCCCGTTGCATTCATACGCTCCCGCATAGTCTGGAGTTTGGCGCTCATGACAGTGAAGATTCCGTGACGCTTGCAGAAGAATTTGAGGGCTGTCCGGGCGCTGTCAATTGTCATGCTGCCGTCATCCTTTTGTCATCGGGGCGTAACCATATTGGTGCATGTGGGGAGATTACGCTGCGAGCCCCGAGAGTTACTGAATGTTAATTATTTTTAATCCTGTCGCCGGGCGGCGTCGCGTCGCGGTGCTCTGGCGGGTGCTCGACATGCTCATGCACAACGGCGTGCAGGTGGAGGTTGTGGAGACCGAGGATGCCGGCCACGCCACGGAGCTGGCCCGCGCGGCGGCGTGCGAGGGGCGCGGCATGGTGGTCGCCGCCGGCGGCGACGGCACGGTCGCCGAGGTGGCGAACGGGCTGATCGGCAGCGCCACGGCGCTGGGGGTGATCCCGCTGGGCACCGCCAATGTGCTGGCGAAGGAGTATGGCCTGCCTTCCAGCCCGCGCGCGGTGGCGAACATGCTGGCCTATAGGCGTACCCGTCCGCTCTGGCCCGGCATCGCCAAGCTGCCGGGGCGCGACCGCGTCTTCGTGCAGATGGCCGGGTTCGGGTTCGACGGCGCGGTGGTGCACGGGCTGCCGAAGCTGCTCAAGCGCGCCATCGGCCGGGGCGCCTATGTATGGCAGTGCGCGTGGGAGAGCCTGGCCTATAATTTCCCCACCGTGCGCCTGGCCATCGACGGCAAGCCCTACGAAGCGGCGAGCGTGGTGGTGAGCAAGGGGCGGCTGTATGGCGGGCCGTATCTCCTGGCCCCCGATGCCCAGCCCGGGGCTCCTGGCTTCCAGGTGGTGCTGTTCGAGCACCCGGGCACGCTCTCCGCCCTGCTGTCCGGCGCGGCCCTGCCGCTGGGGGTTTTGCCCCGCTGCCCGGGCGTGCGCATTCTGCCTGCCAGCCATGTTGAATTTCCAGGCAATGCGCGGATCTGGGCGCAATGCGACGGTGATGCGCTGGACGGCTTGCCTTTCGCGGTGACGAATGCCGAAGCCCCGATTTCCCTGATCACCGGCTAGGCGCGGGCGGGGCTTGACCTCGCCCCGTGAAGTTTTAAGGGAAAATCGCCCAATTCAATGGAGTCACAGACATGAAAACCCCCGTGCGCGTTGCCGTCACCGGTGCCGCTGGCCAGATTGGTTACGCTATCCTGTTCCGTATCGCCAATGGCGACCTGCTCGGCAAGGATCAGCCGGTGATCCTGAACCTGCTCGACCTGCCGCAGGCGCAGAAGGCGCTGAACGGCGTGATCATGGAACTGAATGACTGCGCTTTCCCGCTGCTCGCCGGCGTCACGCCGTCCGATGATCCGCGCGTTGCCTTCAAGGACGTGGACATCGCCATCCTGGTCGGCTCGCGCCCCCGTGGCCCCGGCATGGAGCGCAGCGACCTGCTCGCCGCCAATGCCGAGATCTTCAAGGTCCAGGGCAAGGCGCTGAACGATGTCGCCAAGCGCGACGTGAAGGTGCTCGTGGTCGGCAACCCGGCCAACACCAACGCCTATATCGCCATGAAGTCCGCTCCGGATCTGCCGAAGGAGAACTTCACCGCGATGCTGCGCCTCGACCATAACCGCGCCGTGTCCATGCTGGCCGAGAAGACCGGCACCCCGGTCAAGGACATCGCGAACGTCGCCGTCTGGGGCAACCACTCCCCCAGCATGTACGCCGATTACCGTTTCGCCTCCGCCGCCGGCAAGCCGATGCCGGAAGTCGTCAATGACGAGGAATGGTACAAGAACACCTACCTCTCCGCCGTCGGCAAGCGTGGCGCCGCCATCATCGAGGCGCGCGGGCTCTCTTCCGCCGCCTCCGCCGCCAACGCCGCCATCGATCATGTGCGCGACTGGGTGCTGGGCAGCAACGGTAAGTGGGTTTCCATGGGCATCCCGTCCGACGGCTCCTATGGCGTGCCGGAAGACGTGATCTTCGGCGTTCCCTGCGTCTGCGAAGGCGGCAAGTATCACCGCGTCAAGGAGCTGCCGATGGACGAGTTCTCCAAGGGCCGCATGCAGCACACGCTGAACGAGCTGCTCGAGGAGCAGGCCGCCGTCGCCGACCTGCTGAAGTAAGGCGGGAAGCAGCGTTAAGACTGAGAAGGGGCCCCTGCGGGCCCCTTTTTGTTTGCGTCAGTTAAATTGTCCTTGCCGTGCTTCCCGGCGCGGGGGAGGGTTTGCTAGCGTGCCCGTGTGACTCAATCCTTCGCCATGTATGTGGGTCTGCCGGGGCAGGGGATGCATCTGCATCTCGACGCCTTGTCCGTGCTGTTTCTGGGCATTCTGCTGCCGCAGGTGGTGGCTGGCGCGATGGCGGGGATGCGCAATTCCGTCACTTTCTGGGCGTTTGTGCTCGGCATGGGGCTGGCCGTGGCGGCGGCGGACGCCTTCACCCTGGTGTTCGGCTTCGAGTTGATGAGCGCCGCCTCCTGGCTGCTGGTGCTGCGCGGCGACCAGAAGCCGGCGACCTTATATGTGGGCGTGGCGATATTTTCCGCCGCCTGCCTGATCCCGGCGGTGTTTTTGCCCGCGGGACCGATTGCATTCCTGCTGATCGTGCTGGGAGCTGGCGCCAAGGCCGGGCTGGCGCCGCTGCATTTCTGGCTGCCGCGGGCGCATCCGGCGCCGCCGGCCGGGGTGTCGGCGCTGATGTCCGGCGGGATGGTGAAGGTCGCGCTGTATGTGATCATCCGCTACGCCTTCGTGGTGCTGGCTCCGGCGGCGCAGCCCTGGTGGGGCGGGGTGCTGGTGGTGGCGGGTGCGGCCTCGGTGCTCATCGGCGCGCTCAGGGCCATGCTGGAGACCGAGCTGAAGACCGTGCTGGCCTGCTCCACGGTCGAGCATGTCGGGCTTATCGCGGTCGGGCTGGGCATCGCGCTCAGGGGCAAGGCCATGGGCGATGGCGCCATGACCGGGCTGGGGCTGGAGGCAGCACTGCTCTGCGCCGTGGCGCACGGGCTGTACAAGCCGCTGCTGTTCATTGGCGCGGGTGAGGTGAAGCACGGGGTCGGCACCACCTCGCTGAACTGGCTCGGCGGGCTGGCGCGCGGCATGCCGAAGCTTGGCCTGCTGATGATCGGCGGCGCGGCGGGCATGGCGGCGCTGCCGCTGGGTCCGGGTTTCGCGCCGGAATTCATCCTGTGGCACGCGGCCATCGCCGCGGCGGGCACCGGCGGCATCGTCGCGCGCATCGGCTTTACCGCGCTGCTGGCGGTGCTGGGCCTGAGTGCCGCTTTGGCCCTGGGTGCTGCGGTGCGGCTGGTTGGCATTGGCTTCCTTGGCCGGCCGCGCACCTTGCAGGCCGCCGCCGCCGAGGAAGCGCGGCACTGGCCGCTGGTCGGCATGGCGCTGCTCGCGGCGCTCTGCGTGCCGGTGGCGCTCCTGCCCGGCCTGGTGCTCGGCATGATGACGCCGGTGATCCGGCTGCTCGCCCCGCAGGCGGATGCGCCGCCTCTGGCCTATGCGCCGCTCTCGCTGGCGGTGCTGGCCGGGCTGGTGGCCGTGGCGGCGGGCTTCATCTTCCACCGCTACGGCGTGCGCGGCTCGCGCGAGGTGCCGGCCTGGAATGGCGGGTTCGGCAAGCCGCCGCCCTGGCTGCCCTTCGGCGACCCGGTGACCCAGCCATCCGCCACGGGCTTTGGCGAGCCGATCGCCCGCGCCATCGGCCGCGGGCTGCTGGCGCCCGGCGGGGGTGACCTGGCCGAAGCCTTCCTGCTCGCGCCGCTGGTCCGCCTTAACATGCGCTGCATCCGCGTGGCCGAGCGCATCCGCCGCGCCACCATCCGCCAGCGCCTTGCCTTCATCTTCGCGGCACTGGTGGCGTTCCTGCTGGCCCTCGGGCTCGGAGAGGGCGGGTGATGGTGCTGGCCTTCCTGCTCCGCCTGCTGGCGACCCTGCTGCATATCGCGCTAACCTTCGCCCTCGCCCCGCTGGTGACGGGCGTGGTGACGACCCTGCGCGCCCGGGCGCTGGGACGGCGCGGCCCGCCGGTCATCCAGCCCTACCGGGATTTGTACAAGCTGCTGCGCAAGGCGACGCTGGTGCCAGACACCGCCACCGAGCTGTTCAGCGCCTGGCCGGTGGCGTGCGCGCTCAGCATCGCCGTGGCCGCCATGCTGGTGCCGGGCTTCTGCACCGGGCTGCTCACGGCCCCGCTGTCGGACTTCATCACCATCATGGGCCTGCTCGCCTTGGCGCGCGCCGCCACCATGCTTGGCGGGCTGGAGACGGGCTTCGGGTTCGGCGGCGCCGGGGCGTGGCGCGAGGCGCTGTACGGCGTGTTCGCCGAGGGCGCGCTGCTCGTCGTGCTGCTCGGCTTCGGGCTGCTGGCGCGTGGGGTGACTGTCGATGGCATCGCGGTCGCCTTCGCCAGCGAGCATATCGGCATCTCCGTCTCGCTCGGCTTCGCGCTCGTCGCCATGCTCGCCGTGGCGCTTACCGAGACGGGGCGCATCCCCACCGACAACCCGGCCGGCCACCTGGAACTCGCCATGGTGCATGAGGCGATGCTGCTGGAATATTCGGGGCGCAACCTGCTGCTGCTGAACTACGCCGCCATGCTGCGGCTGCTGCTGTGGATGAGCCTGATCGGCTCCATCTTCCTGCCCTTCGGCATGGCCCGCGCGACCGACATCCTCACCTGGCCCGGCGGCCTGCTGCTCTGGCTGCTCAAGCTAGGCGCCATGGCTGTGGTGCTGCCGGTGTACGAGGTCTCCAGCGCCAAGATGCGCGTGTTCCGGGTGCCGGAATTCCTCGGCGTGGCCATGCTGCTGGGCATGCTGGCCGGGATTTTCCTGTTCGTGGCGGCGAGGATCGGCGCATGAGCCTCACCTTCTCGCTCGCGCATCTGATGGGCGGCATCATCCTGGTGTTCGGCTTCTCGCTGCTCTCGCAGCGGCGGCTGGCGGCGATGATCACCATCTACCAGATCCAGGCCTTCGTGCTCTCTGCCGCGGCGTTCTGGCAGGGCTTCGCCCAGCACGAGGCGAGTTTGTACCTCACCGGACTCATCACCCTGGGCATCAAGGCGATCCTGCTGCCCATCGGGCTGCGCCAGATCGTGGTGCGCTTCAACATGATCCGCGCCGTGGAAACCGCGATGCCGGTGGCGCTGTCGATGATCATCGGCGTCGGGCTGATCGGCGTGGCGGTGCTGGTGGTGCTGCCGAGCACGCTGAGCGCCGTGTCGCTGACGCGCGAGGATCTGGCCATCGCGCTCTCGGTGGTGCTGCTTGGGCTGATGGTGATGGTGACGCGCCGCAACGCGCTGGCGCAGATCCTCGGCTTCCTCTCCACCGAGAACGGGCTGGTGCTGGCCGCCATCGGCATGCCGGGGATGCCCTTCGTGGCGGAATTCTCCGTGGCACTTCTGGTGCTGTTGGCCTTCCTGGTCGTCGGCGTGTTCCTGTTCCGCATCCGCGAGCATTTTGACACGCTGGACCTCACCGGAATCGAAGAGATCGAGAGGCAGGGCCGATGATCCTTGCCGCCATCTTCCTGCCGCTGCTGGCGGCGCTGCCACTCGGGCTGATGGGCACGCCGCGCCAGGGGGCGCTGGTCAATTCGGTGCTGAGCGGCATCGTGTTCATCCTCACCCTCGTGGCCTTTGCCACGCCGGGCTCGGGGCTGGTCCATGCCGATGAGCTCGGGCTGGTGTTCGGCGGGGTCACCGGCTTCACCGGGCTCACCACGGCGGTTGCC
>DATIWS010000166.1:0-2769 GCA_035519275.1 Acidocella sp.
GACATGATGGTGGAGAGCGCATAGGCGAGGTAACGCTCGGAGAGCGCATTGCTCAGGGGCAGGTCTTCGATCTGTCCGCCCAAATCATCCGGCATGGTTCTGCTCCTCCTCCAGGCTTCGGGAAAGACGCTCATAAAGACCGACCCGCGCCGGTGGAAGGGGGCGGTGCCGCGCGCCGAACACGTCCCGCGCCAGAAAATGCCCGGTGATCCGCAAGGCTGCCACACAATCGGCAAGGCTGGCGGGCGCTTCCCCTATGAGGAAATCCGGCAAAGGGAACAGCCTGTCCACCCACTCCCCGGCCTCCGAGAGCGTCACCGCCCGGCCGGTGCGGGGCGAGATGTAGGCCAGCCGGTCATTGCCCCCGGCGGAGGTGGAAAAATCCAGCCCGAAGCCCAGCTCGCGCAGCAGCGTCACCTCCCAGCGGGCGAGCTCGGGCAGCGGGAAGCCGGGGATGTCGATGCCCGCCAGCAGCCGCATCAGCCCGGCGAAGGTATCGGGGGCGGCCTCGCGCTCCGGCAGGGCGCCGGCGGCCAGGGCGCAGGCGGCGTTCAGTATCTCCAGCGTCTCCGGCGTGCCCATGGCCAGCGCCGCCACCGGACGCACCAGCTCACCCGTAAAGGCGCCCAGCTGGCTATCCACCCGCGCCACCCAGCGCACGGAGAGAATATTGCCCCGCTGCCAGATCGCAGCCTGACGCCGCGAGGCTCCGCCCTTGGCCAGCCCGCGCCACAGCCCCAGCGGGGTGAGCAGCGTGGCCACCAGATCGCCCTCGCCATGCACGATGGTCTCAAGGACGATGCCTGGCTCCTGCCACTCCACCGCTTACACGAAGGTCGCGGAGATGAACTCGGCCCAGGCGCCCTCGTGGGACGCCCCCTGCCCGGCCATTTGCGTGGTGAAGACGATGCTGCACGGCCCCTGGTATTCCGGCAGCTGCATCACCACGCCGCGCGCCGCGCCGCCCTTCACCACCTCAATGGCCGAGGCCAGGATCGCGCCGCTCTCGCCACGCAGCTCCACCTTGAAACGCACCGGGGCGGAAGCGTCCCGCACCACGCGCATGGAGATTTGCAACTCCGCGAAATCGAGGTTGTGCTGGGTGATGACCACCCGCGCCGGCGCGGCACCATAGGGGTTGGGGTGCAGCCGGAAGCCATGGCGCCCCACCTGGAAGAAACCCGGCGGATCGTCGCTCACATTCTCCAGGGTGAGGTTCCGAGTCGGGCCGTCCGGCGCGAAGACAGGGATGGAGCGCGGCGGCTCAGGCGGGGCCTTCTTCAAGGCGCGGCGGTAGAACAGCACGTAATCGCCCGAGATCATGGTCAGGAACTCGGCCATCGGCAGCTTGGCCATGGTTTCTGGCGGCAACTGGGCGCCGCCGGTCTCCACCGCCAGCAGCCGCATCCGGCGCGGCAGTGGTTCGTCCAGAATCCCGGAAGACGCGGCATCCGGGGTCAGGATGATGGTGTCCACATCTCCCCAGCGGCGGTGGTTCAGCAGATGCTGCAACGGCGTGGCGGTGATCTGCCCTGCCTCGTGGCGCATCAGCACCGGGTAGCCGGCCTCGCCCGCGCGGCCGAAGAAATCGTAGCGCGCGTTGTCCGTGCCGATGGCGTGGTTAAGGACGGTGATGTTGCCGTAGGGCACCGTGTTGAGCATGGCCACGCGCTGGAAGGCGGCGTTGGGTTCGATGGCGAGGATCTCCGCCCCCGGATAGGCATGGGCCAGCGCCACGCTGCGGTACCCTGCCCCGGCTCCAATTTCCAGAAGCCGACGCGGCTCATGGATGAATTTGAGCCCGTTCAGCTGCGGGTCGAACGAGATGGTGGCGGCCTTGGCGTCATCCGTGCCCGCCCGCAGCCAGATGGGAAACGGCCGCTGCGCCACCGGCACCACGACGAGGCCAGACTTGCCGGCAACGGCGGTGGCGAAGCGCTCCTCCAGCGGGTCTGGAAGCTCAACTGGCCAAGCGGTGCGGCAGGTCACGCCAGGGCCGCCTTGGCCACCGCGGCCAGATACCGCGCCGCGATGGGCAGGATCGCGTCGTTATAATCGTAGCCGGGGTTGTGCAGCGGCTGGGTGGCGCCGTTGCCGATCCAGGCATAGGCGCCGGGCAGAACCTCCAGGAAGCGGCCGAAATCCTCCGCCGCCATGGAGCCGCGCTGGGCGTGTTCCACCGTGAGCCCGGCCGCGCCCGCCGCAGCACTGGCCAGAGCCACCTCCGCCGCGCTGTTGATGGTGGGCGGCAGGCTGCCAAAAATTTCGACATCCGACGTGAGCTCATGCGCCTGCGCCGTATGCCGCGCGACATCCGTGAGGCGCGTTTTCAGCAATTGCATGGTCTGCGGTGTCAGCGCCCGAATGGTGCCGCCCAGGGTCGCGGCGCTGGGGATCTGGTTATGCGCCTCCCCGGCGGCGAGCGTGCAGGTGGAGATCACCCCGGCCTCCTGCGGGTCCTTGTTGCGGGCGATGATGCTGTTGAGCGCGATGATAAGGTGGGCCAGCCCCTGCACCGGGTCGGCGCATTCATGCGGTATGGCGGCATGGCCGGCGCGGCCATGCAGGGTGATGGAGAAATTCGCCGCACCGGCCATCACCGGCCCCTCGTGCAGCATTACCTTACCAGCCTCCAGCCCCGGCCAGTTATGGTAGCCGAAGATCCGCTGCATCGGGAATCTCTGAAGCAGACCGTCGGCCAGCATGGCCTCGGCGCCGCCGAATCCTTCCTCCGCGGGCTGGAAGATAAAGTAAATCTTGCCGGACCAG
>DATIWS010000167.1:0-3681 GCA_035519275.1 Acidocella sp.
GAGGCGGAGACCTTCACGGCGCCGTCGTCGTTGATGTCGATCTTCGCGCCGGTGGTCTCGACGATCTCACGGATCACCTTGCCGCCGGTGCCGATCACGTCACGGATCTTGTCCTTGGGCACCTGGATCGTCACGATCTTCGGCGCATTGGCGGAAACGCCCTCGCGGCCGGAGGTCAGCGCCTTGGCCATCTCACCCAGGATGTGGATGCGGCCATGCTTGGCCTGCTCCAGGGCGATCTGCATGATCTCCGGGGTGATGGAGGTGATCTTGATGTCCATCTGCAGCGAGGTCACGCCGTTCTCGGTGCCGGCCACCTTGAAGTCCATGTCGCCGAGGTGGTCCTCATCGCCCAGGATGTCGGAGAGCACGGCGAAGCCCTTGTCCTCCTTGATCAGGCCCATGGCGATACCCGCCACCGGGTGCTTCAGCGGCACGCCGGCATCCATCAGCGCCAGCGAGGTGCCGCAGACGGTCGCCATCGAGGAGGAGCCGTTGGACTCGGTGATCTCGGAGACCACGCGCAGCGTGTAGGGGAAGGCTTCCTTGGTCGGCAGCAGCGGATGCACGGCACGCCAAGCCAGCTTGCCGTGGCCGATCTCGCGGCGGCCGGGCGAGCCCATGCGGCCCGTCTCACCGACGGAGAACGGAGGGAAGTTGTAGTGGAGCATGAAGTGCTCCTTGAACTCGCCCTCGATGGCATCCACCACCTGCTCGTCCTGCGCGGTGCCGAGCGTGGCCACGACCAGCGCCTGGGTTTCGCCACGGGTGAACAGAGCCGAGCCATGGGTGCGCGGCAGCACGCCGACTTCCGCCAGGATGGGGCGGACGGTCTTGGTGTCGCGGCCGTCGATGCGCAGGCCGGTGTCCAGGATGTTGTTGCGGACGATGTCGGCTTCCAGCTCCTTGAACAGGCCCTTGGCTGCGTCGGCGTCCAGCCCCTCTTCCGCCAGCTTGGCGGCGGCTTCCTTCTTCGCCGCGCCGATCTTCTCGTAGCGGACCTGCTTCTGCGTCTCCTTATAGGCCTCGACCAGAGCCGGGCGGGCCAGCGCGTCCACGCGCGCCTTCAGGGTCTTGGTTTCCTCGGATTCCTCGGACAGCGCCCACGGCTCCTTGGCGGCCAGCTCGGCCAGCTCGATGATCGCCTGGATCACCGGCTGGAAGCCCGCGTGACCGAAGGTGACGGCGCCGAGCATGATCTCTTCCGACAGCTCCGAAGCCTCGGACTCCACCATCAGCACGCCCTCGGTGGTGCCGGCCAGGACGAGGTCAAGCTTGCTCTCTTCGCACTGGCTGGTGGTCGGGTTCAGCACGTACTGGCCATCGATATAGCCGACGCGGGCAGCGCCCACCGGGCCGAAGAACGGAATGCCGGAGAGGGTGAGCGCGGCGGAGGCGGCAACCAGGCCGACGATGTCCGGATCGTTCTCCAGGTCATGGCTCAGCACGCTGACGATGACCTGCACCTCGTTACGGAAGCCCTCGGGGAAGAGCGGGCGGATCGGGCGGTCGATCAGGCGGGAGACCAGGGTCTCGCGCTCGGTCGGGCGGCCTTCACGCTTGAAGAAGCCACCCGGAATGCGGCCGGCGGCGTAGAACTTCTCCTGGTAGTTCACGGTGAGCGGGAAGAAATCCTGCCCCGGCTTGGCGCTCTTGGCGCCCACGACGGTGGCCAGAACCACGGTGTCGCCATAGGAGGCGACGACGGCGCCATCGGCCTGACGGGCGACCTTGCCGGTCTCCAGGATCAGGGTCTTGCCGGCCCACTCCATCTCTTTACGGAAATATTTATCGAACATCTTTACACGTACTCCAGCACGGCCGGCCGGAGCAGTTAGGCAATGGGATGGGCGCTTTGGCCGGTTATGGGGCGGCGCCTCGGGCGGCATGGGTCTGGCTGGGGCTTGACACCCGCAACCACGGACCATGTGGCCGGAAACGCCGCGGATACAAGAACCCGGCGGCGGCGCGGATCATCCGGTTGCTTTCACGCCCCGATCAGCCGCTTTTTGCACCGCGCCACCATGACGCGATGCGGCTTACTAGCTGATTCTCGCCGGGATGGCTAGGCGAAGTTTATCCCCGCCGCGTTACCCCTGCCGCGCCAGCGGGGCGACGAACTGGGGCTCGGTGTCCCAAGGGAAGAGGATCCAGGTATCCTGGCTCACCTCGGTGATGAACGTATCCACCAGCGGCTTGCCCGCCGCCTTGGCGTACACGGTGGCGAAATGCGCCTTGGGCAGCAGGGAGCGCACCAGCTTGGCGGTGGTGCCGGTATCCACGAGGTCATCGACGATCAGCCAGCCCTCACCGTCCCCGGCGGCGGCGGGGGGTTTGACCACCTGCGGCTGGCCCATATTCTCTTCGTCATAGGTGACAACCGAGACGGTCTCGATAAGCCGGCATTCCAGCTCACGGGCAATGATCGCGGCGGGGATCAGCCCGCCACGTGTGATCGCGACGACGCCGGTCCAGGGCCCCAGCGCGTGCAACCGCCAGGACAGGGCCTTGGCGTCGCGGTGCAGCTGGTCCCAGGTAACAGTGAAATAATGTTGTGCCATGGGGCGCCATTAATGAAGCGCGCCCGTCTGGGCAAGTATAATCAGACTGTAAATTGCTCGATGATGATCCGCTCAGAGAGCGCGCGGTCAGGGTCGAACAGCACCGTGGCGCCGATGCTCTTGTCCTCGCTCACCGCCACGGAGACGACATCGCGCACCTCCGTGAAGTCCGCCACCGCGGCCACCGGGCGCTTGTCGGCCTCCAGAACCTCGAACAGCACCTCCACGGTGGAGGACAGCAGCGCGCCGCGCCAGCGCCGGGGGCGGAAGGCGGATATCGGGGTGAGCGGCAGCAGATTGGCGGAAAGCGGCACGATCGGCCCATGCGCCGAAAGGTTGTAGGCCGTGGAGCCCGCGGGGGTGGAGATCAGCACGCCGTCGCAGATCAGCTCGGAGAGGCGTTCGCGGTGGTCGATGGAGATGCGGATCTTCGCCGCCTGCCGCCCCTGGCGCAACAGCGAAACCTCGTTGAACGCCATCGCCTCCTCCACCACGCCCGAGGCGGTGACGGCATGCATGCGCAACGGGTGCAGCACCGAGGAATGCGCCTCGGTGATGCGCGCGGGCAGCTCATCCTCGTGGTACTCGTTCATCATGAACCCGACCGAGCCGCGATTCATGCCATAAACCGGCAGCTCGGTGCCGAGCACGCGGTGCAGGCATTCCAGCATCAGCCCGTCGCCGCCCAGGGCCACCAGCACATCCGCGTCTTTCGGCGAGCACTCGCCATACAGCTCCACCAGGCGCTCGCGCGTGGCCTGGGCGGCGTCGGTCTGCGCGGCGATGAATGCGAGCTTCATGCGAGCTTGCGATGCTCGAGCAGCGGCATGTTGGCGCGCACCCGGGCGGTGAACGCCTTGTCGATCGTGGCGGCGGCCCAGCCCAGGCCGTCAGAAGCCTTGGCGACCACATGCCCCCAGGGGTCCACGATCAGCGAATGGCCGTAGGTCTGGCGCAGTTCGCCATTGCCCTCCTTGTGCGTGCCGGTGGTCGCCGGGGCGGCGAACCAGCACTGCGTCTCGATGGCTCTGGCGCGCAGCAGCACCTCCCAATGGTCCTTGCCGGTTTGCAGGGTGAAGGCGGCGGGCAGCACGATCAGCTCCGCGCCCGCCCGGCGCAG
>DATIWS010000168.1:0-3886 GCA_035519275.1 Acidocella sp.
ATGACGATCAGCACACCCATGATCCCCACCAGCGCCTTCAACCCCCGCAAATTCTGTGGCTGACCCTGCATCTCTGCTCCCTGACTTCATCCTCACGCCCGGCCCGGAAGAGGCCGGCACCAGGCTCGACTCGTTCCTGGCCGCCCGCATCGGCACGCTATCGCGCTCCCGCGTCAAGGCCCTGATCCTGGAAGGCCACGTCACACGCTCCGGCGCGGTGACAAAAGATCCGTCGGAGAGCGTGCAGCCGGGCGCCACCTACCGCCTCGCCCCTCCCGCGCCGGAACCGGCCACGCCGCAGGCACAGGAAATCGGGCTCGACATATTATACGAGGACGAACACCTGCTGGTGCTGAACAAGCCCGCCGGCATGGTGGTGCACCCCGCCCCCGGCAACCCGGACGGCACACTGGTCAACGCGCTCATTGCCCATTGCGGCGACAGCCTCACCGGCATCGGCGGCGAGAAGCGCCCCGGCATCGTCCACCGGTTGGACAAGGACACCTCTGGCGTCATGGTCGTGGCCAAGACGGATCTGGCCCACGCTCGCCTTTCCAACGCCTTCGCCACGCGGGCTCTGGAACGCGAATACAAGGCCATCTGCTGGGGTGTGCCCGCCGCCTCTTCCGGCATCATCGAGGGCGATATCGGCCGCGACCCGCGCGACCGCAAGCGCATGGCCGTGGTCAACCGCCACGGCAAGCATGCCCTCACCAATTACCGCGTGCTGCGCGTTTTCGGCCAAGCCGCGACCCTGCTCGCCTGCCGGCTGGCCACTGGGCGCACGCACCAGATCCGCGTGCATCTCGCCCATATCGGCCACCCGCTGATCGGCGACCCAGTTTACTTGAAACGCCGCCCAGCCGCCGCCAAGTACCTGGACGAACCCGCCCGCGGCCTGGCCTTGGACTTCCCCCGCCAAGCCCTGCACGCGGAAACGCTTGGCTTCAACCACCCTATAAGCGGTGACGCCCTGCGCTTTACCGTGCCGCCGCCGGTGGACTTCCTGGCCCTCGAAGACGCATTGCTCGCATGCGCCTAAAACAGGACCTCGTTAGTCCTTTTTGTTGACTACCCCTCCCCCGGCTCCTAAGCTTTCCGGGAATCCATCCGAAGGGCCTAGCCGCATGGCCGGAACCTTACCGCCTTTTTAAGGGGTATCTCTGGCCGGTGGTGTTAGTTTCCAGGCTTTGGCGGTGGCCACATCTTTGCCTCTCGCCGTGCTGTGCATTCTTCCAGCCGGCGTGAAGCGGGACAAATATTGGGGGACCCGTTTTATGGCCTCAAGTGTTACAACATTGGCGCCCGATGCCAGCCTGACAAGGTATATGCAGGAAATCCGCAAATACCCGATGCTGACGCATGAGGAGGAGGAGCGTCTGGCCCGCGCTTGGCGCGACTTGGGCGACGATGAGGCGGCGCACAAGCTGGTGAACTCGCATCTACGCCTGGTGGCGAAGATCGCGATGGGTTACCGCGGCTATGGCCTGCCTGTCGCCGAGCTGATCTCTGAAGGCAATGTCGGCATGATGCAGGCGGTCAAGCGCTTCGACCCGGATCGCGGCTTCCGCCTCTCCACCTACGCCATGTGGTGGATCCGCGCCGCCATCCAGGAATACATCCTGCACAGCTGGTCCCTGGTGAAGATGGGCACCACCGCGGCGCAGAAGAAGCTGTTCTTCAACCTTCGCCGGCTGAAGGGCCAGATGCAGGCGATCGAGGACGGCGACCTGCAGCCCGAGCAGGTGGAGCGTATCGCGCATCTGCTGGACGTGCCGGAGGAGGACGTGGTGAACATGAACCGCCGCCTGTCCGCGGCCGATAGCAGCCTGAACGCTCCCATCAAGATGGACGGCGAAGGCGAGTGGCAGGACTGGCTCGTGGACGACTCCGACAGCCAGGAGACCACCATAGCCGAGCGCGAGGAGCTGACCGGGCGCAAAGCCCTGCTGGCAACGGCGCTGCACACCCTCACCCCGCGTGAGCGGCACATCATCTCCGAGCGCCGGCTGAAGGATAATCCGGCGACGCTCGAGGAGTTGTCGCAGCAGTACCATATTTCGCGCGAGCGCGTGCGCCAGATCGAGGTGCGCGGCTTCGAGAAGCTGCAGAAATCGATGAAGGCGCAGGTGGCCGCGCAGCGCGAAGCTGCGGCGCGGGCGCGGCTGACTTAACCTCGAACGGAACGGGGCGCCATCAGCGCCCCGTTTTGTTAATCGTCCCGGTGAACCTTCTCCATCCGCTCGTGGCGCTCCTGCGCTTCGATGGACATGGTGGCGATGGGCCGGGCCTCAAGCCGCTTCAGGCCGATCGGCTCGCCCGTCTCCTCGCAAAAGCCGTAGGTGCCGTTCTCGATTCGCTGCAGCGCCTGGTCGATTTTGCCGATCAGCTTGCGGGCGCGGTCGCGGGTGCGCAACTCCAAAGCGCGGTCCGTCTCCACGCTGGCGCGGTCGGTGATGTCGGCCTCCAGAATCCCGCCCTCGCCAAGCGAGGCCAGGGTGCCGTTTGCTTCTTTCACCAGATCGCCCCGCCACCGGAGCAGCTTCTGCCGGAAATACTCCGTCTGCATCGGATTCATGAACTCCTCGTCCTCCGATGGGCGGTAGTCGGGTGGCAACGAAATTAGCATGCCGTCCGTTCCTTCAATGTCTTGTAGCCGCCAACACTGGCAGCCTCTGAGGTTGTGCGGGCTTATAGCGATGCCGCCCGCCCTCGCCAAGACGGCAACGGCGGCAGAACAATGACTTGGCATGCGCCCAGCCTATCTGGCCGAGGGCGCGGGAACATGGCATGAAGCGTGGCATGCTCGATGACCAAACCATGACAGTTCCCTTTTCATGAGCATGCGGGGGATGGGTCTCACGCTGTGGGATGCGGTGGCACTCGGCCAGGCGTCCGGCCCCGGCACGCGGCTCGCCCTCGGCCCGGCGGCGGACGCGGACATTATCGCCCCCGCCGGCCTCACCCTCACCCCGCAGGAGGCGCGCGGCGCCCTTACCCCCGCCTCGCGGTACTTCTTCAGCTTCGGCAACCAGGCCGTCTTCCCCGATATCGAGCCGCTCGCTCTGGCGCTGGACGAGATCATCGAACACTCCGGCACCGGCTTCATGCTCGCCTGCCTGGCCGAGTCCGGCTTCCGCCGATTCGTCTATCAGGGCCATCTGTTCCAGGATGGCCAGCTGATCGCTGATCTGCGCCGAACCCTGACGCCGCATCTTTCCGGCCGCCCCGTGATCATCCCCTACGAGGCCGTGGCAGCAGGCGGCACCGTGCTGGCCCGGCGCATCAGCGCCACGCGCGAGCAGGGCGCTTCCCTGGCGCTGCTGGACGCGGTGGATGAAGCCCAATGCACCGCCCTCGCCCCTGTGCTCGCGGCGCAGCTTTGCACCGGCGGGCCTGCCTGGGCGGCAAACCTGGCCCCGCCTTTGGCTTTGCCCGAACCGCCCGGCGGCCGGGTGGCCATTCTCTCCGGCGCGCTGGACCGGCAGACGCTATTCCAACTCGCCACCGCACGCGAGAAACTTCCGCTGCGCCAGATCGACCCACAAGCCCCGGATATCGAGGGCGCGCTGACCTGGGCCGCGGCGCAGGAGCGGAACTTCATCATCTCCACCTCCGCCCCGCCCGACATGCGCGGCCCGGCAACGACCCTGGCGGCGGACGCGCTGGCGGAGATCGCCGCCGGTCTGGCCGCGCAGAACTTCCGGCATTTCGCCATCACCGGCAACGACACCGCCTCCATCATCCTGCACCGGCTGGGCACCAGAATGCTCACCGTCGGGGGAGAGTGGGAGGAGCTTTCCTGGTTCAGCTCCGGCGATTACAAATTTTTACTAAAACCAGGGAGTTTTGGCGGGCAACATCTTTTACTGGACGGATTTGGGCC
>DATIWS010000169.1:0-8241 GCA_035519275.1 Acidocella sp.
GGGCCATGGAAAAACGCCGCCGCGCATTCCGCAACCGAGAACTCCACCAGGCTGTTGATGCTGTGAGGTGTCTCGGGTTGCAGAATGTAGTTGTGCAGGAACGCCCGGACCCAGGTATTGCCCGATTTCGGGTACGACGCCAGCCAGACGATCTTGCCCATGGAGGTTTAGGCGGCTTCCGCCTCCGCATCCCGCTCGCCGCCGAAGAGGAAGTCGATATCCTCGGCGTTGAAGGCCATGCCGCCGCCTTCCTGGAAGGCGATGCTGGCCAGCTCAGCCTTGCGCTGCTGCAGCTCCAGGATGCGCTCTTCAACCGTTTCAGTGGCGATGAGCTTGTACACGAACACGGACTTCGTCTGGCCGATACGGTGCGCGCGGTCGGAAGCCTGGGCCTCCACCGCCGGGTTCCACCACGGGTCGTAATGGATGACCGTATCCGCCGAAGTGAGGTTCAGCCCGCGTCCGCCCGCCTTCAGCGAGATCAGGAACAGCGGCACCTCGCCGGCCTCGAAGCGCTGCACCGGGGTGGCGCGGTCGCGCGTGTCGCCGCGCAGCTCGACGAAGGGAATGCCCGCCTCGGCGAGGCGCGGCTTGATGAGGTCCAGCATCGAGGTGAACTGAGAGAACACCAGGATGCGCCGGCCTTCCGGGATCAGCTCGGAGAGCATCTCCATCAGGTCGTCCAGCTTGGCCGAGCTTTCCGTGCCGTTGCCACTGCCCAGTCGCACGAGGCGCGGGTCGCAGCAGGCTTGGCGCAGCTTTAGCAGAGCGTCGAGCACAATGACGCGGCTTTGCGCGAGGGTGCGCTCGGCCATCTGCTCCTTCACCGTCTCGTACAGCGTGCCGCGGATGGTCTCGTACAGCTCGCGCTGGTCCGGGGCCAGGGTGATGCGGCGCAGGATGATGTGCTTGGGCGGCAGTTCGGTGGCCACCTCCTGCTTGGTGCGGCGCAGGATGAAGGGCTGGATGCGCTGCACCAGCTGGGCGCGCACCACCGGGTCGCCGTTCTTCTCGATGGGCGTGCGGAAACGCTTGGTGAAGCCGCGACGGTCGCCGAGCAGGCCCGGCATGAGGAAGGCGAATTGCGACCACAGCTCGTCGAGATTGTTCTCGATCGGCGTGCCGGAGAGGCAGATCTTGTTGGTGGTCTTGAGCTGGCACACGGCGCGGGTGGCGCGGGCCTCGGGGCTCTTGATTGCCTGCGCCTCGTCCAGCACCACCACGTGCCAGGGCAGCACCTTCATGAGCTCGATGTCGCGCGTCAGGACCGTGTAGGTGGTGACGACGACATTCACGTCCTCCAGGTTCTCGCGCTTCTCGTGCCGCTCCAGCCCGTGCAGCACGACCACATTCAAATGCGGGGCGAATTTGCCGAGCTCGGCCGTCCAGTTGGCGACCAGCGAGGTGGGCACGACGATGAGCGCCGGGGCGGTGAGCCGTCCCGCGGCATATTCCACGCAGATATTGGCGATGGTCTGCGCCGTCTTGCCCAGGCCCATGTCGTCGGCCAGGAAGGCGCCGAGGCCGTAGCTGGCCAGATGCTGCAGCCAGTCCACGCCGTGCTGCTGGTAGGGGCGCAGGCTGGCCTTGAACGCGGGCGGGATCTCGACCGGGATGATGTCCGGCTCGCCGCGGAAGCGCTCCACGTAAGCCTCGATATCCGCCGCGTTCTGCCAGGAGGTGGTGAGCACATCCTCCAGCTCCAGCACGGTGGCGGCGGCGCCCACCGGCAGCACCAGGGATTTCTCGGAGGTGCGCCCGGCGGATTCGATGAGATCGCCCATCACCGCCAGCAGGCGCTTGATGCGTTCCGCCGGCAGTTTCACCACGCGCCCGTCCTCCAGGCTGGTGATGATCTCGCCTTCGACGATCTGCGCGGCCTCGATGCCGCCACGGGCGAGCAGGTTCTCCAGGATCGGCAGAAGCGGGTGGCGCTCGCCATCGATCTCAATGCCGAATTCGAGGCTGAACGTGCCAGCCTCACCATCCTCCACCTTCACGTCCAGGTGGCCGACATTCTCGGCGAGCTGCGGGCCGAAATTGGCGTCGATATGGCTGAGCCAGCCCTGGGCGGTGAGTTCCGGCACCCGCACGGCGACGAAATGGTGCCACTTGGCCGCTGCCTCCTGCCCGCGGAACACCAGCACGCGCTGGCCGCGCGCGGACTTGCCGTCGGCCACGCGCATCTGCACGAAGCCGTCCGGGCGGAGCTGGTCCAGCGCCTCGGCCTCGGCGGCGACATCGCGGCGGACGAACACGATCTGCCCGCCCGAGCGCACGCGGATGAATTGTTGCTCGTCGGCGCCGTCCACGCGCACGCCGCCATAGTCGAAGTCCAGCGTGAGCACGTCGATCATGCGCTGGCGGTTATGGTCGTCCGGCCCATGCACGCGGCGCAGATGCAGGACCGGGGATGCCTTGCGCTCCAGCACTGTGGCGCCGGGCTCCGGTGCATCGGGGAGGGTGGGCAGCAGGATGTTGGCGGCCTTGGGGCGGCGGCCGGTGGCGCGGATGCGCGGCGCCGGTGGCGGGCCCGGTGGGCGCTCGCCCGCGGGGATGATGGTGTCGATCAGCCCTTTCGGTTCGGCCTTGCGCAGCTCCGGGAATTTGCCCAGCGCGGCCAGGGCGGTCGCGGCCAGATGCCGGCAGCCACGCTCGCCGCAGGAGCATTCACGCTCGGCGAAGGAGATGCGGCTGCCCTTCTTCTCCGGGGTGATGGAGGTGGTGCGGCGGGTGCCGTCCATGTCCTCGACGATGCCGTCGATGGTCTCGCCGTGGAGGCTCACATCCTTGACGAAGCCCAGGGCCATGAGGCTCTGCGCCCGGCGGATCACGGACGAGTCGAAGATCCGGTCAAAATCCTCGGCGGAAAACGTCACCGGCATCGGATACTGCTACTCCCTGTTACGCACCCGGCGGTGACGCCGGGCCAAAAGGGTTTAATACCGGGTTCGCCCGAAAAGGCCAGAGCCCAGCCGAGAATTTACGAACATGTTGCAGCAGGGCTGCTATCTGATCAGCTTCGTGAAGCCGTTGGTTAAGGGATAGCGCCGGTCGCGGCCGAAGGCGCGGGAGGTGATCTTCACCCCTGGCGGGGCCTGGCGGCGCTTGTATTCGGCGCGGTCCAGCAGGCGCACCACCTTCAGCACGGTCTCGCGGTCGTATCCGTCGGCCACGATGTCGTCCACCGCGTGCTCGCCCTCGATCAGATGCGCCAGGATCGCGTCCAGCACATCGTAGGGCGGCAGGGAGTCCTCGTCCTTCTGGTTGGGGCGCAGCTCGGCCGAGGGCGGCTTGGTGATGATGCGCTCCGGCATGGCCGGGCCGGGCTGGGTGAGCGCGCCGGCCGGGTGGCTGGCGTTGCGCCACCAGGAGAGCTCGAACACCGTGGTCTTGTAGATGTCCTTCAGCACCGAGTAGCCGCCGCACATGTCGCCATAGAGCGTGGCATAGCCCACCGACATCTCGGACTTGTTGCCGGTGGTGAGCAGCATGGGGCCGAACTTGTTGGAGATGGCCATGAGGATCAGCCCGCGCGAGCGGGACTGGATGTTTTCCTCCGTGATGTCCGGCGCGCGCCCGGCGAAGGCCGGGGCCAGGGCGGTGCCGAAAGCCTCCATCGCCCCGGAGATGGGGATGGTCTCGTACGGGATGCCCAGCATCTTGGCGCAGGCTTCGGCATCCTCCAGGCTCTCGCGCGAGGTGTAGGGGCTGGGCAGCATCACGGCGCGCACGCGCTCCGGCCCCAGGGCATCGGCGGCGACGGCGGCGGAGATGGCGGAGTCGATGCCGCCCGAGAGGCCGAGCACTACACCGGGAAAGCCGTTCTTGTTCACGTAGTCGCGTAGGCCCCACATCATCGCCTGGTAGATCAGCTCCAGCCGGTCCGGCGGGGGGGCGATGGGCTGGGGTGTGCATACCACGCCGTGCGGCGTGCGGGTCCATTGGGTAAGTGTGACGGCCTCGGCGAATTGCGGCATCTGCACGGCGAGCGAGCGGTCGGCGTTGAGGATGAAGGAGGCGCCGTCGAACGCCACCTCGTCCTGGCCGCAGACCATGGCGGCGAAGATATAGGGCAGCTGGGTTTCCAGCACGCGCTGGGTGGCGAGATGGATGCGCCGGGGCTGCTTGCCGTCCTCGAAGGGAGAGCCGTTGATGGAGAGCAGCACTTCCGCACCGGCCTCGGCGAGGCAGGCGGAGACGTTGGGCAGCCACCAGTCCTCGCAGATCAGCAGCCCCAGGCGGAAGCCGCGGAACATGATCGGGCCGGTGGGCTCGCCGGCGACGAACACGCGCTTCTCGTCGAACACGCCGTAATTGGGCAGCTCCACCTTGGCGCGCCGTGCGGTGATCTCGCCGCCATCGAGCAGGAAGGCGGCGTTGTGCAGCTTGCCCGCGTTGTTCCAGGGCGTGCCGATGATCAGCGCCGGGCCGCCATCGGCGGTGTCCTGGGCCAGGGTCTGCGCCGCCTCCTCGCACGCGGCGACGAAGGCGGGTTTCAGCACCAGGTCTTCCGGCGGGTAGCCCGAGATGGAGAGTTCCGGGGTGATGACGAGATCCGCCCCAAGTGCCGCCGCCTTGGCGCGCGCGGCGCGGATGGCGGCCACGTTCTTGTCGATGGCGCCGAGATGCAGGTTGATCTGCGCGATGGCGATGTTCAGCGTGTCAGCCATGTTTCTGCCCGCGCAGCAGGAACTCGCGCCCCACCTTCACCATCGGTTTGCCGTCATAGGCGACGATATCGGCGGTGGCGTAGGTCTCGCTCCAGATCTCGGGGATGAAGCTGCCGGTGCCAACCACGTCGAGCGGCGCCTTGGCGTCGGCCATCACCGAGCATTTTTCCACGCCGAAGCCGGAGGAGGCGACGATGCGCGTGGCGGGGAACCCGGCCTCGTTCAGCACTTCGCGCATTCTCCAGATCGCGGCGGCGGAGACACCGGTGCCGATGAGGTAGCGCAGCTCCGTCTGGCTGCGGTAACGGCGCAGCACGCCGGGGACGTTGCGCTCCAGCACGGCGTAGCTCTCCTGCGGGTCCAGCCCTTCCAGGAAGCGCCCGCCATGCGTGTCCAGCCGGACGGAGAGCCGCCCGGTCTGCGCCAGATGCGGGAAGCGGTTGCAGACCTCCAGCGCGTCCGTCACCTCCCGGCCGAAATAGTCCACCAGCACGGTGAGCGGGTCCTCGGGGAAGGTTTCCACGAACATCTCGGCCGCGCGCAGGGTGGAGCCGGCATAGCCGATGAGGGCGTGCGGCATGGTGCCGTAGCCGAACGGGGCGTTGAAGTAATGCGCCGTCCAGTCATTGGCGCCGCCGACGAAGCCGCGCGCGCCCTCGGCCTGGGCGGCGCGGGAGCCGACGGAGGCGGCATAGGCCATGATCTCCTGCATTTCGGCCCCGGCGCAGTGCCGGGCCTCCATGGCCAGGAAGGCCGCGTTGGGCAAAGCGACGCTCATCTGGAAGGCGTTATGCGCGGCGACACAGGCGGCGCCGATCTTCTGCAGGGCGATGGTCTCAAGGTCCGACAGTGCGGCGAAGCTGCCGGTGATGTAGACGAGCGGCTCGCCCGCGCCGACCCACTCGCCCTCCTTGTGCAGCAGCTCGATGTGGAATTTTTCGCCCCGTTTGCGAGCCACGGCTTCCAGCCAGTCCAGCATCAGCGCCGGGGCGGAGACCACCGGGCGGCGCAGGAAGATGGCGTAGGTGACGCGCGCATCTCCGAAGCGGGTGACGATCTTGCGCGTGCGGTTGAAGTAGGAATCCGTATGCGCGGTGATGTCCGCGTCGGAGAGCGGGGCGGGAATCACGCCGTGAACCTGGTCGCGCGGCGGGATTTCAGCTCCTCGGCCAGGTAGAAGGCCAGCTCCAGCGATTGTTCGGCGTTCAGGCGCGGGTCGCAGAAGGTCTCGTAGCGGTCGCCCAGATCGTCCTCGGAGAGGCCGCGTGCGCCGCCCACGCATTCGGTGACGTTCTGCCCGGTCATCTCCATATGCGCGCCGCCGGCGATGGTGCCCTCGGCCTCATGCGCGTCGAAGAAGCCCTTCAGCTCGGCCAGAATGTCGCTGAAGCGGCGGGTCTTCACCTTGGTGGCGGTGGTGATGCCGTTGCCGTGCATCGCGTCGCACAGCCAGACCGGGGTGCGCCCGGCGCGCTTCACGGCGCGCAGCAGCGGGGGCAGCTTGTCCGCCACCTTGGCCGCGCCCATGCGGGCAATCAGCGTCAGGCGGCCCGGCTCGTTCTGCGGGTCCAGGATGTCCATGATGCGGAGCAGGTCGTCCTCCTGCATCGAGGGACCGACCTTCATGCCGATCGGGTTGCGGATGCCGCGCATGAACTCCACATGCGCGCCGTCCGCCTGGCGGGTGCGGTCGCCGATCCAGAGGAAATGTGCCGAGCAGGCATAGTGCTCGCCGCTGGTGGAGTCCACGCGGGTGAGCGCTTCCTCATAGGGCAGGAGCAGCGCCTCGTGGCTGGTGTAGAAATCCGTCTCGCGGATCTGCGGCGTGGAGGCGCTGGTCAGGCCGCAGGCGGCCATGAAGCCCAGCGTCTCGTCGATGCGCGCGGCGAGGTCGCGGTAGCGCCCGGCCAGGGGCGAGCTCTCGACGAACTCCAGGTTCCAGCGGTGCACCTGGTGCAGGTCGGCATAGCCGCCCGAGGCGAAGGCGCGCAGCAGGTTGAGCGTGCCGGCGGACTGGAAATAGCCGAACTCCATGCGGCTGGGGTCCGGGATACGGGCCTCGGCGGTGAATTCGGGGGCGTTGATGATGTCGCCCCGGTAGGAGGGCAGGGTGAGATCGTCCACGGTCTCGGTGTCCGAGGAGCGGGGCTTGGCGAACTGCCCGGCCATGCGGCCGAGCTTCACCACCGGCATGCGCCCGCCGAAGGTGAGCACCACGGCCATCTGCAGCAGCACGCGGAAGGTGTCGCGGATGACATTGGCGGTGAAGTCACCGAAGCTCTCGGCGCAGTCGCCCCCTTGCAGCACGAAAGCCTGGCCTTGCGCCGCCTGGGCCAGATGGGCCTTCAGGTTGCGCGCCTCGCCGGCGAAGACGAGCGGCGGGTACTTGGCCAGGCGAGCTTCCACGGCCGAGAGCTGAGCCGGGTCCGGGTAGCTGGGCACTTGGCGGATGGGGCAGTTGCGCCAGCTTTGCGGTGTCCAGCCATTGGCGAGCGGGGCTGGGGTGATGGTGTCCATGGTCTCTCCGGTGGGCGTTCCTATTCCGCCCATTATAGGCGTGAAATGTAGCGTCAAGCTACACGGCGCCAAGACCGGGACCGGCAACCCTGGTCTGTGTGCGCATCGTCACGAATTCCTCGGCGGCCGTGGGGTGGATGCCGATGGTGCGGTCGAAATCGGCCTTGGTTGCCCCGGCGGTGATGGCGATGGCGATGCCCTGGACGATCTCCGGCGCGTCCTCGCCCAGCATATGCGCGCCGAGTACCTTGTTTGTGGCCTTGTCCACCACCAACTTCATGAGTGTCTTGCGCGCGCGCCCAGTGAGGGTATGCCGCATTGGTGTGAAGCGGGAGAGGAAAATTGTGACTTCCCCCCGCTTTGCAGCTTCTTCCTCCGAGAGCCCCACCGTGGCGATGGGCGGGATGGAAAACACCGCCGTCGGCACGTTCTCCAGGCTCACGCCGCGCGGGTTGTTGCCGAACAGTGTGTCGGCCAGGGCGTGGCCCTGGGCCGTGGCCACGGGCGTGAGGTTGAGCTTATCGGTGACATCGCCCAGGGCGTAGATATGCGGGGCGGAGGTGGCAAAGGCGGCATCCACCGGGATTTCGCCCTTGGCGCCGGTGTTCACTCCGGCGGCGTCCAGGTTCAGCCCCCGGGTGTTGGCGGCGCGGCCGGTGGCGAAGAACACCAGATCCACATCCAGCGCCGTGCCGTTGTTAAGCGCGAGGCGCTTGCCATCGTCCGTGAGGCTGATGGCGGTGGGCAGTGTGCCCGGATGCAGGGTGATGCCGTTGCCCGCCAGGGTTTCGGCCAGGGCGGCGCGAATATCATCGTCGAACCCGCGCAGGGGGAGGGGCTGGCGGTAGACGAGATGTGTCTGGGCACCCAGCCCGGCGAAAATCCCGGCGAATTCCACCGCGATATAGCCGCTGCCGATGACGGCGACGCGCTTGGGCATCTCGGGCAGGAAGAAGGCGTCATCCGAGACGATGGCGTGCTCCGCGCCGGGAATGTCCAGCCCGGTGGGGTGGCCGCCGGTGGCGATGACGATGCGCTCCGCCGTGATCCG
>DATIWS010000170.1:0-4377 GCA_035519275.1 Acidocella sp.
GAAATACGCGCCCACCTCGTCAGCCACGGCGCGGATGCGGGCGAAGTCGATGAAGCGCGGATAGGCGGAACCGCCGGCGATGATCAGCTTGGGCTTGTGCTCACGGGCCAGGCGCTCCAGCTCCTCGTAGTCGAGCAGGCCGTCCTCCTTGCGCACACCGTATTGCACGGCGTTGAACCACTTGCCGGACATGTTGGGCGCGGCGCCATGGGTGAGATGCCCGCCAGCGGCCAGCGACATCCCCAGGATGGTGTCGCCCGGCTGAATCAACGCCAGGAACACGGACTGGTTGGCCTGGGAGCCGGAATTGGCCTGCACGTTGGCGAAGCCGGCGCTGAACATCTTCTTGGCGCGCTCGATGGCCAGCGTCTCCACCTCATCCGAGGGGCCGCAGCCGCCGTAATAGCGCTTGCCGGGATAGCCTTCCGCGTACTTGTTGGTGAACACCGAGCCCTGCGCGGCCAGCACGGCGGCGGAGACGATGTTCTCGGAGGCGATCAGCTCGATGCCGTCCTGTTCGCGGGCCAGCTCAAGGCCGATGATCGCGGCGATCTCGGGATCGGTCTCGGCAAGCGGGGCAGAGAAGAAGCGCGCGAGGGTCTGCGTCATGGGGTGTGTTCCGTGTTATGGTTGATCTTGGCGAGGCGGCGTTCGTGGCGGCCGCCTTCGAACTTAGTGACGAGGAAGGCCTTGAGAATATCGAGCGCCACTTCCTCGCCGGTGATGCGGGCGCCAAGAGCCAGCACGTTGGCGTCGTTATGCTGGCGGGTGAGCCGGGCGGTGGTGACATCATGCACCAGGGCGCAACGGATTTCCGGATTGCGGTTGGCGGCGATGCTCATGCCAATGCCGGTGCCGCAGACGAGGATGCCGAAATCGGCGCGCTTCTCCACCACGGCGGCGCAAACGGCATGGGCGAAATCAGGGTAATCGACGCTATCCTCGCCGTCAGTGCCGAAATCCAGCAACTGATGCCCGGCCTCGGCCAGCACCACCGCCAGCCGCTTCTTCAGGTTCACGCCACCATGGTCGGCCCCAAGGGCCAGGATCAAAGAACGAGTCATGCCGCCCCCTTATCATGCAGGGGCGGCAGAAGGAAACTAGCCAAGGAACAGCCCGCCCACGCCGCCCAACACACCAAAGGCACACGTAATGGCACATACCACGATGACAACCCACTTGTACCAGCCTTTGAGCTTGTGGCTCTCCGGCAGGGTAACCATGGCAAGGCGGACGAGGAAGCCGAGCACCACCGGCAGCAACAGCGCGTTCATCACTTGCACGCCGACATTCAGGCTGATCAGGTTGGGCACCAGACCCACAGCCACCGCCCCGCCGACAACGCAGAACGCGTACACGCCGTAGAACCATTTAGCCTTGAGCGGATGGTATTCCAGCGAGCGGCGGTACCCCGCGACCTCGCCCAGCCCCCAGGCCAGAGCCAGCGAGGCGACGATGGCCGCCACCAAACCAGCCCCCAGCACGCCGAAGGCGAACACCACCTTGCCGAACTCGGCGCCGAGATACGGCGTCAGCGCCAGGCTCATCTGCCCCACTGTGGAGAGGCTGGCCTGCGGCGCGTGCGGACGGATGGAGGCGGCGGCGGCGATCAGCACCGCGGCCATCACCAGCTGGGTAACGACCGCGCCGATGCCGGTATCCCAGCGCGCGGCATGGAAATGCTCGGCCCGCAGCCGCTTATCCGCCATCGCCGACTGCTGGTAGAACACCATCCAGGGCATGATCACCGCGCCGATATTGGCGGCGACGAGATATTCGTAGCCGGCGTTGAGCACCGGCGGGTGCAGCGACTCCGAGGCCATCAGCCCGGCATCCGGGTGCGCCGCCCAGGCGACGAAGAAGAACGCCAGCTCGAACAGCCCCACCACGATGGCGATACGCTCGACCCGGCGATACGAGCCGGTGACGACGATGGCGAGCAAGGCCGCGGCGGCCAGCGGCAGAGAGACGTAATGCGGAATGCCGAACAGGTCGCCCACGCCGGCCACGCCGGAGAATTCGGTAAGCAGCGCGCCGATGGTGGCCACCGCCAGCCCCGCCGCCGAGAACCACGCCCAGCCGGGGCCGAACGCCTCGCGGATCAGCTCGCCATGGCCCTTGCCGGTGAAGATGCCGATCCGCACGGTAAGCTCCTGCACGATGTAGAGCACCGGCATGAGGATGAACTGCGGCAGCAGCAGCTTATAGCCCCATTGCACGCCGCTCTGCCCGGCGGTGATGATGGAGCCGACATCGGTATCGGCGAGCATGACGACGAGGCCGGGGCCGAACACGGCCACAAGCATAGCCCAGCCGGGCAGCCCCCAGCGCGGGGCGGTCCGCGCGTTGGTTACGCTTAACATTGATTGGGAAGCCACTTCCGGGTCTTGTAACTGCAATTCATTCTCGCCTTCTGCTCTTGAGAATAGTTTTCAGCGGCATGACCGACCCGATCATTGATCTGGATCAAGCCAGCGCGCATTCCCACGCCGCGAGCGTACATGCGACTGATATCATTATTAATTACAACTCTACCCAGCTCCGCGCGCGGCGTACTGTCAGCCGCCTCGCGCCGCGTGCGGAACCGGGTTAGGATGCCGGCATGACACTGCAAAGCTTCCCCGCCACCCGCCTGCGCCGCAACCGCTTCGATGACGCCACCCGCCGCCTTGTGGCCGAACACCGCCTCTCGGTCGATGACCTGATCTGGCCGATCTTCATCCGCGTGGGCGGCGGCGCGCCAACCGTATTCAGCGCCATGCCGGGCGTGTTCCGCACCGGGCTCGATGGTCTGGCGAAGCACGTGGAAGAGGCGGCAAAGCTCGGCATTCCCGCCATCGCGCTCTTCCCCGCCACACCGGCCGAGAAGAAGAACGCGGAAGGGTCCGAGGCGCTGAACCCGGAAAACCTGATGTGCCAGGCGACGCGCATCCTGAAGCGCGAATTCCCGCAGATCGCCCTGCTCGGTGACGTGGCGCTGGACCCGTATACCGACCACGGGCATGACGGCATTCTGGTGGATGGCTATGTCGCCAATGACGAGAGCGTGGAGATCCTCGTGAAGCAGGCGGTGAGCCAAGCCGCGGCAGGAATCGACATCATCGCCCCCTCCGACATGATGGACGGGCGCATCGGCGAGATTCGCACCGCGCTGGACGCCGCCGGTCTCGTCAACACCCGCATTATGAGTTACGCGGCGAAATACGCCTCGGCCTTCTACGGTCCGTTCCGGGATGCCATCGGCTCCTCCGGCGCGCTGAAGGGCGACAAGAAGACCTACCAGATGAACCCGGCCAATTCCGACGAGGCGCTGCGCGAGGTGGCGATGGACATCGCCGAGGGCGCGGACATGATCATGGTGAAGCCGGGCATGCCGTATCTGGACATCATCCGGCGGGTAAAGGACCGCTTCGAGATGCCGGTGTTCGCCTACCAGGTCTCGGGCGAGTACTCGATGATCGTGGCCGCGGCGCGCAATGGCTGGCTGGATGGTGACAAAGCAATGCTGGAGAGCCTGCTTGCTTTCAAGCGCGCCGGATGTTCTGGTATCCTAACGTATTTCGCCGTGCAGGCGGCAAAACTCATGGAGGGATAATAAATGTCGCTTTGGCCCGGTGCGAAACTGCCCGACCTGACGGGCAAGACTGTCATCGTCACCGGGGCCAATAGCGGCATAGGCTACTACACCGCGCTGGAGCTTGCGCGCGCCGGGGCGGAGATAGTGCTGGCCTGCCGCAGCGCCGAGAAAGGCGCGGAAGCGGCGGCGAGGATCAACGCCGAGGCGCCGGGGCGGGCGAAGTTCCTGCGGCTCGACCTCGCTGATTTCGCCTCGGTGCATGAGTTTGCCGGGACGTTCAAGGAAAAGCATGGCACGCTCGACATCCTGATCAACAACGCCGGGGTGATGGCGCCGCACCGGCGGCAGGTGACAGCGCAGGGCTTCGAGCTGCAATTCGGTGTGAACTTTCTCGGACATTTTCTGCTCAGCCGCCTGCTGTTGCCGGTGCTGATGGATGCCGCGACCCCGCGCGTGGTGCAGATCTCGTCGATCGCGCACCGGCAAGGACGCATCGATTTCGAGGATCTGCAATCCGAGCGGCGCTACAAGCCCTGGCCGGCGTATCAGCAATCCAAGCTGGCCATGCTGATCTTCGCCCAGGAGCTGCAGCGGCGCTCCGATGCCGGGGGCTGGGGGCTGGTCTCGTTGGCGGCTCATCCGGGCATTGCGGCCACGGAGCTGGTGGCCAATGGGCCGGGCAATAAGAGCCTGATGGCGCTCCTGCTCAATATCGGCAAGGCCTTTGTGGTGCAGCCGGGCGATGCCGGGGCTTGGCCGACGATCCTGGCCGCGACCGATCCGCATGCCGCCCCCGGGGC
>DATIWS010000171.1:0-7647 GCA_035519275.1 Acidocella sp.
CGCTGGACGCCGATCCCGGCTTCCTGCTCGGCTACACCACATTCGCAGCACTGCATTCCCTTGGCGGCGTGCCGGGGGAGGCCGAGCCAATCCAGACGGCGCTGAAGGCGGCCGAGGCGCTTTCCACCAGCGCCAGCACAAGGGAAAAGCTGCATCTGAAGGCGGCGCAGAATTGGGCCAACGGCGCCATCACCGCGGCGGCGCAGGCCTGGGAGCTGGCCCTGGCCGAGGACCCGCACGACCTGCTGGCGCTGCATCTGGCGCATGACACGCATTTCTACCTGGGCGACGCGCGCAAGCTGCGCGACGTGCCGCTCTCCGTGCTCCCCGCCCAGCCCCCCGGCTCCAAGGCCCGGGGCTATGTGCTGGGCATGGCCGCATTCGGGCTGGAGGAAGGCGGTGAATACGCCGAGGGCGAGCGCGCCGGGCGCGAGGCGGTGGAGATCAATCCCGCCGACACCTGGGCCGTGCACGCCGTGGCGCATGTGCTGGAGATGCAGTACCGCCCCCAGGAGGGCGTCTGCTGGATGCGCGGGCTGGAACCGCATTGGACCACCGCCACCGGCCTCGCCGTGCATCAATGGTGGCATCTCTGCCTGTATCTGCTGGAGGCCGGGCGCTTCGACGAGGTGCTGGAAATCTATGACGACCACATCCGCGGCACCAACTCGGCGGTGACCCTGGATCTGGTGGACGCCGCCTCCCTGCTCTGGCGTCTGGAGCTATTGGGGGTGGATGTTGGCAAGCGCTGGGCGAAGCTCGCCCCGGTCTGGGGTCAGCACGCCGAAGAGCACGTGCTCGCCTTCAACGACGTGCATATCGCCTTCACGCTGGATGGCGCCGGTGACGCCGCCGGGCTGGAGGCGCTGGAAACCTCACTCGCCCGCTACGCCGAAAGCGGCGCGGAGAACGCCAAGTTCACCCGTGAGACCGGGCATCCGGTGATCCGCGCCTTGCACGCCTTCCGCCTTGGGGACTTCGCGAAGACGGTGGAGCTGCTCGCCCCGGTGCGCGGGCACCTGAAGCAGATCGGAGGCTCCAACGCCCAGCGCGACCTGTTCATCCAGACCCTGATCATCGCCGCCTTCCGCGCCGGCCAACCGGAACTGGCCCGGCAGGTCATCGCCGAACGCCAGGCGCTAAAGGCGGGCAGCCCGCGCGCCTTCGCGCCTTATCTCGCCAGCTAGATGCGCCGCGCAGGGCACTCCCCCTTGGGGTTCGCGCGGGTTATGCCTTAATAAGGCCCGCGCGTACCGCTAATTGTGGAGTCAAGATGCCTAAAAAACCCGTCATGCTCGCCATCCTCGATGGCTTCGGCTGGAATGAGAGCCGCGAGGACAATGCGGTAGCGCTCGCGCATAAGCCGAATTTCGACCGTCTCTGGGCCAATTCGCCGCATGCCTTCCTCAACACCTCCGGCCGCGTGGTGGGCCTGCCGCACGGGCAGATGGGCAATTCCGAGGTCGGGCACCTGAATATCGGCGCGGGCCGCGTGGTCACGCAGGAGCTGCCGCGCATCGACATCGCCATCGAGGACGGTTCGCTCGCCGCCAACCCGGTGCTGGGCGAATTCATTACCGCGCTTATCAAGTCCGGCGGCACGGCGCATCTCCTGGGCCTCATCTCCCCCGGCGGCGTGCATTCGCACCAGGACCATATCGTGGCGCTGGCCAAGATCCTGCACGCGGCGGGTGTGCCGGTGACCATGCATGTGTGGACCGACGGGCGCGACACCGCCCCCGAATCAGCGGCGGAATACGTGAAATCCTTCACCGCCGCGCTGGGCGGGACGGCGAAGATCGGCACGCTGGTGGGCCGCTACTACGCCATGGACCGCGACAAGCGCTGGGAGCGCGTGCAGCTTGCCTATGACCTGCTGGTGGAGGCCAAGGGCGAGCACTTCGTCACCACGGAAGCCGCCATCGAGGCCAGCTACAAGGCGGGCATCACGGACGAGTTCATCAAGCCCGTGGTGCTCGGCGACTATGCGGGCATGAAGGACGGCGACGCCGTGCTCTGCGCCAATTTCCGCGCCGACCGCGTGCGCGAGATCCTCACCGCCCTGCTCGACCCGTCCTTCACCAGCTTCACCGCCCGCCAGCCCAGGCTGGTCGCAGCCACCGGCATGACCGCCTATTCCGACGCGCTGGCCCCGTTCATGACCACGCTGTTCCCGCCCGAGCGGCTGGAGAAGCTGCTCGGCGAGGTGGTGGCCGCGCGCGGGCTGAAGCAGCTGCGCATGGCGGAGACGGAAAAATACCCGCACGTCACGTATTTCTTCAACGGCGGCATCGAGCAGCCCTTCCCCGGCGAGGACCGCATCCTCGTCGCCTCGCCGAAGGTGGCCACCTACGATCTGCAGCCGGAAATGTCGGCGGCGGAGCTGACCGAAAAGGCTGTCGCGGCGATCGACTCCGGCGAGTACGACCTCATCGTGCTGAATTTCGCCAATCCGGACATGGTGGGTCATACCGGCGTGCTCGCCGCCGCGATCAAGGCGGTGGAGGCGGTGGACAAGGGCCTCGGCGCCATTGCCGATGCGGTTGCGGCCCAGGGCGGTGCGCTGCTGGTGACCGCCGACCACGGCAATTGCGAGATGATGCGCGACCCGGAGACCGGCGGCCCGCACACGGCGCACACCACCAACCCGGTGCCGGTGTTCTGCGCCGGCGCCCCGGAGGGAGCCAAGCTGCATGACGGCGCGCTGGCCGATCTGGCGCCGACGCTTCTGAAGCTGATGGGCCTGCCGCAGCCGGCGGAAATGACCGGGAAACCGCTTTTCTCTTGAAACGCCGCGCCGCCCTCTGTCTGACCCTGGCCCTCTCCCCGGTTCTGGCCGGGGCGGAACCGGCACCCCACCATAAGCACGCGCGCCACCATGCGCAGGCGGCGGCGCCGGGCAACACGCTGCAGACGGCGCAACCGGCACAGCAGGCGCAACAGGCAGCGGCTTCCCGTGCCGCGGCGCTGGCGCAGCAACAGGCGCAGGCGGCCGCCGCCATCCGCAACCTGGAGGCACAGACCGCGCAGGATGCCGCGCAGCTTGCCAATCTGCAGGCGGCGCAGGGCGATTCGGCCCAGCATCTGGCCCAGGCGGAGGCGGCGCTGTCCCGGCTCCTGCCGGTGATGCAGCGCCTTTCCACCCAGCCCGCCTCCACGCTGCTCACCGCACCGCTGCCGCCTGAGGATGCCGTCCGCGGCGTCGCTCTGCTGCAGGGCATCGCCGCCGCCATCGCCACACAGGCGCAAATTGTGCAGGCGCAAAACGCCCAGCTTGCCCAGCTCATTGCCGCGACCAAGGCCGGGCAGGCCCAGCTCGCCGGTGCCGTGGCCAGGCAGCAGGCGGCGGAGGCGGCGCTCTCGGCGCAGATCGACGCGGCCAAGGCGGCGGAGCAGGCGGCGGCCGACCGGCAGGCCGCGGCGCAGGCGCAGAAGCTGGCCGCGGCGCACAAGCTGGACAATCTGAACGACGCGGTGAACGGGCTGGTGCCGCCCGCGCCCACCCAGGCCAGCCTCCCGGCGGGTTCCGGCACCGCCCCCGTGGCCGGGCATATCGTGCAGGCTTTTGGGGCCTCGACCCTGGCCGGCCCCTCCACCGGGGTGAGCTACGGCACCGCGCCGGGGGCGCGCGTCACCACGCCCTGCGCGGGCACTGTGATGTTCGCGGGCGCGTTCCAATCTTACGGCAACATGGTCATCACCGATTGCGGCGGTGGCACCAGCGTCGTGCTCGCCGGCATGGATCATCTCGACGTCGCGCAGGGGCAGCGTCTGGTCAAGGGCCAGCCCGTAGGCAGCATGCGCGGCTACGACCCCGCCAACCCCACGCGCCAGCCGAGGCTGTACGTGGAGTTGCGCCGTAATGGCGCGCCGGTGGACCCCACCCCCTGGCTTGCCGGGCACGGCTCTGGCTAACTGGGCTGGATGCTGTCTAATATGAATGAAGTGATCTGGATCTTGAGGACATAACACATGAGTTTGCGCGGCGGTCTGTTGCTGAGCGGTGTTTTTTTGGGCGGGCTGGCACTCGGTACGTTGGCGCAGCCGCTGACGCGCGCCATGGGCCAGGACGCCCCATCCGACAGCACCTACCAGCAGCTCTCCCTGTTCGGCGACGTGCTAACCCAGGTGAAGCAGAACTACGTGATGGATCCGCCGTCTAATAAGCTGATCTACAACGCCATCAACGGCATGCTCAGCGGGCTGGACCCGCATTCCAGCTACATGAACGCGCAGCAATACGCTGACATGCAGGCGCAGACCTCCGGCCAGTTCGGCGGACTCGGGCTGGAAGTCACGGAGAAGGACGGGCTGATCGAAATCATCGCGCCGATCGACGGCACCCCCGGCGCGCGCGCCGGAATCAAGCACAACGATATCATCCTGGAAATCAACGGCCACTCGACCGATGGCTTGGCGCTCGACGACGCGGTGTCCAAGATGCGCGGCGCGCCGGGCACCCAGATCACCCTCACCATCAAGCGCAACGGGGTGAACGCGCCGATCCATGTCACGCTGACGCGCGAGGTCATCAAGATCGACGACGTGAAGGAAAAGCTGTTGGCCTCCCCGGCCGGGCCGGTGGGCTATATTCGCCTGAGCAGCTTCGACGAGAACGCAGACCCGCATATCCGCAGCGCCGTGAACGATCTGCGACTGCAGGCCCATGGCAAGCTGCATGGCTATATCCTGGACCTGCGCAACAATCCGGGCGGGTTGCTGGACCAGGCCGTGGCGGTGAGCGACGACTTCCTGACTTCTGGCGAGATCGTCTCCACCCATGGCCGCCACTCGGAGGACGACCAAGTATGGTACGCGCAGAGCGGTGACATCACCAACGGCGCGCCGGTCGTTGTCCTCACCGATGCCGGCACCGCCTCGGCAGCGGAAATCGTCACCGCGGCGCTGCAGCAGAACCGCCGCGCCCTGGTGCTGGGCACCAAGACCTTCGGCAAGGGCTCCGTCCAGACGATCATGCCGATCGACAACAATGGTGCGCTGCGCCTGACCACGGCGCTGTATTTCACCCCCTCGGGCAAATCCATCCAGGGCTTTGGCGTGAGCCCGGATGTCACCGTGTCCGACACCAACCTGCCGAATGACGCGTTCTTCGCCCAGCTGCGCGAGACGGATCTGCTGAACTCCTTCGCCAACCCCACCGGCCGCAGCTCTGCCCCGCCGCCCCCGGCACCGCCTCTGCCGGCCGTGGCCTCCAGCATTGCCGCCAAGCCGCCCGCGGGCTGGCCGGCCTTCGACCCCACCAAGCCGAGTACCGACTTCCAGCTGCAGATGGGGATCAAGCTGGTGGACGGCATGTCCGCCGCGCAGTAACGGGCTGGTCATGACTGATCATACCTCCCTGCCGTACCGGCTGAACGTCGGCGCGGTTCTGTTTGGCCCGGATGGGCGCGTGTTTGTCGGCAAGCGAATCGGCATCATCAGTGCCTGGCAGCTTCCGCAAGGCGGGATCGACGCGGATGAGGACCCACGCGCGGCGGTGCTGCGCGAGCTTCTGGAGGAGATCGGCACGGGCAAGGCCGAGGTGCTGGGCGAGCACCCTGACTGGCTGGAGTATGACCTGCCCCCTTCCCTGATCGGCGTGGCTTGGGGCGGCAAATACCGTGGCCAAAAGCAGAAATGGTTCGCGCTCAAATTCCTCGGCCGGGATGAGGACATCCAGCTCGACGCTGATTCGCACCCCGAGTTCGAGGCCTGGAAATGGGTGCCACTGGCCGAGCTTCCGGCCCTGGCCGTGGACTTCAAACGCGAAATTTACGAGATACTTGCGCGCGATTTTGCGGTATATGCAACGCCGTAACGCTATTTAATAAAACCTAGGGAACGCCGATGCTGAAATTGACCGCCGCCGATGGCCACGAGTTCAGCGCCTTCGAGGCCGGCAATGTAAACGCCCCGCGCGGCCTGGTGGTGGTGCAGGAGATTTTCGGCGTGAACGCGCATATGCGCGCCGTCTCCGAGCGCCTGGCCAGCTATGGCTACCGTGTGCTGTGTCCGCAGCTGTTCGACCGCGTTCAGCGCAACGTGGAACTCAGCTACGGACCGCAGGATATCGAGAGAGGCCGGGGGCTGCGCGCGCAGATCACCGAGGCACAGGTGCTGCTGGACCTGGAAGCCACGGCCGCGGCCTTCGGCGGCAAGCCGGTGGGGATCATCGGCTATTGCTGGGGCGGTACCCTGGCCTGGCTCGGCGCCACCAAGACCGAATCCTTCTGGGCCGCCTCGGGCTGGTATGGCGCGGGCATTGCGGCGCAGCGCGACTTGGTGCCCAACTGCCCGGTGCAGCTGCATTTCGGCGAGAATGACCACAGCATCCCGCTGGCCGATGTCGAGGCCATCCGCAAGGCGCAGCCGGGAATCGAGGTGTACGTGTACCAGGGCGCTGAGCATGGCTTCGGCTGCGACGCCCGGGCAAGCTACAGCCGCAAGGACTGGGAGCTGGCGGAACTGCGCAGCCTGGCCTTCTTCGCCGAGCACGTCCGGTAAATCAGAGCAGCAACAACCCGGCCAACTCATGGCGGACCGGGGCCAGCCCGCCGAATAGCATCACCTCCGCCCCCGGCAAGGACTGGCAGAGCGAGAGCAGTTCGTGAACTGCTCCTGGGCCAGCTGGCACCGTTTTTGAACCACCACCAGGCGGGCGATCGGCAGCACGCCGCCGAAGCCGAACACGCCGGCCTCGAAAAACCCCAAGAACAAATCCTTATGTGACAAAGCTGCCGCCCGAATATGCTGCATGTGTCTTCCTGATGGGGACTAACCTTTCAAAACAACGTTGAATGACCGAGAAATGTCATTGAACTGCAACCCAACTCCCGTCGCCATTGTCACACGCTTCAATTATTGCGGGGCCAGGCGGGGACTCCCCCCGCTCAATTAAACAGGGATTCCCTTCCTGGGGCTCAACACAAGGAACGCGAACGTGAAGATTCTGACCAACCTCCTCCGCTCCGGCGTTGCCGCGCTGGCCATTGCCTCCGCCGCCGGCACCGCCCATGCCCAGACTGTCAGCGTCCCGCTGATCGAAAGCGGCTCCAGCCTGCTTTACCCGCTGTTCAACCTGTGGGTCTCCGCCTACACCTCCGAGCACGCTGGCGCTGACATCACCACCACCTCGACCGGTTCGGGTGCGGGTATCGCCCAGTCCATCAAGGGTCTGATCCAGATCGGCGCCTCCGACGCCTACATGTCCGACACCCTGGTCAAGAACAACCCGACGATGATGAGCATCCCGCTCGCCATCTCCTCGCAGGCCGTTAACTACAACCTGCCGGGCGTCTCCCACCTGAACCTCTCCGGCCCGATCCTGGCCGGCATCTATGAGGGCAAGATCACCAAGTGGAATGACCCCGCCATCGCCGCCGCCAACCCGGGCGTGAGCCTGCCGGACCACGTGATCGTGCCGGTGCACCGTCTGGACGGCTCGGGCGACACCTTCATCTTCACCCAGTACCTCGCCGCGTCCGACGCCGGCTGGGGCTCCACCCTGAAGTACGGCACCGCCGTGTCCTGGCCGGCCATCGCCGGCGAGATCGGCGCCAAGGGTAACTCCGGCATGCTCTCCGCCGCCGCCGCCAACCCGTACTCCGTCGCCTATATCGGCATCTCCTTCGCCGACAAGGCCGCTGC
>DATIWS010000172.1:0-3306 GCA_035519275.1 Acidocella sp.
ACCATCTTCGCGGCCATGCCGGCGCGGGGCCAGAGCGGGATGAGGGTGATGCCGCCGCAATGCCGTGCCCTCAGCGCGGCGGCGGCCTCGGCGAAGCTGGAGGCGGGAAGGATCAGGCTGATGCTGCCACGGCCCCGCAGCACCCGCGCCAGCTCCGCGATCCAGTCTTGCAGGAGGCCGGTCTCGGCCCGGTGTGCCAGGGCCCGCCTGGCATCCGGCGAGGGCGTGTTGCGCGCGCCGAACCAGGGCGGGTTGGCCAGCACGTGGTGGAAACTATCCGGGGCGAAGGGCAGGGCGGTGGCATCCGCCTGGATTGCGGAGATTTGGTGAAACTTGTTCGCCGCGAAATTCTCATTGGCGAGGCTGGCCAATGCCGGGTCACGCTCCACACCGATGCCGGTGATCTCCGGCACGCGCGCACCCAAACATAGCAGGGCTGCGCCGGCGCCGGTTCCGGCCTCCAGCACACGCTCCCCGGGCCGCGCCGGCACGGTGGCGGCAAGGAGCACAGGCTCGAAGCCGCTGCGATGCCCGCCGCGCAACTGGCGGTAGACGAGGCGGCCGCCGAGCAACCCTCCTGTGCTGATTTCGTCCATACCTGTAAACTTGACCTCTCTTAAAACCGGCTGGATATGGTGGTATCTCAAATTCGCGATACAGTTTAGGGCGCTAAAAATTGGATGGTTCGACGCCGGTGACAAACGATGCTCTGGGACGGCTGACGGCGCTGCTGGCGCCAGAAATGCAAGCCACCAACCAGGCCATCCTGGCCCGGATGGAGAGCCCTGTGGCTCTGATCCCGCAACTGGCGGCGCATCTCGTGGCGGCGGGCGGCAAGCGCCTGCGGCCGCTGCTTACCCTCGCCACGGCCAAGCTCTGCGGTTACGAGGGCGAGCGCCAGATCAGCCTCGCCGCCTGCGTTGAGTTCATACACACCGCCACGCTGCTGCATGACGACGTGGTGGACGAATCCACGCTGCGCCGGGGGTTTGCCAGCGCCAATGCGGTGTTCGGCAACAAGGCCTCGGTGCTGGTGGGGGATTTCCTCTTTGCCCGCGCCTTCCAGCTGATGGTCGAGGACGGCTCGCTGGAAGTGCTGCGCATTCTGTGCAGCGCGTCCGCCACGATCGCCGAGGGCGAGGTGCTGCAGCTGACCACGCAGAATGACCTCTCCACCACCGAGGAGAAGTATTTCGAGGTGATCCGCGGCAAGACCGCCGCGCTGTTCGCCGCCGCCTGCGAGGTGGGCGCGGTGATTGCCGGCTGCCCGGCGGAGCAATGCGCGGCGATCGCCAAGTTTGGCATGGATCTGGGCATGGCCTTCCAGCTGGTGGATGACGCGCTGGACTACTCTGCCGTGCAGGCCGAGCTAGGCAAGACGGTGGGCGATGATTTCCGCGAGGGCAAGCTGACCTATCCGGTGCTGGTGGCGATCGCCGCGGCGCAGGGCGAGGAACCGGCCTTCTGGACACGGACCATCGAGCAGGGCGAGCAGACCGAGGCTGACCTGCCGGCGGCGCTGGAGCTGATCAGGAAATACAGTGCCACGGCGCGAACCATCGCCCGGGCGGAACAGTTCATCGACTCAGCCTGCGCGGCGTTGGATGGCTTCCCTGAGAGCGAGATGCGCACCGCGCTGATCAACGTGGCGCGTTACACCACCGCGCGGCGCTTCTAGACCAAAAAGGGCGTCCACCAGACCGGCGGACGCCCTTCGTTTTGGCTCAGGCCTTGTCGGTGACGACGCTGCTGACGGTCGAGCGGACCACGCTCACCGTCACGTTCGGAGCGATCTCGATCTCGATTTCCGCAGCACCCTCGGCCGCCTTCTTCACCGTGCCGATAATGCCGCCGGAGGTGACCACCTTGTCCCCGCGCTTCAGGGCGGCGAGCTGGGCCTTGAGTTTCTTCTGCTGCTTCTGCTGAGGCATGATGAGCAGGAAGTAGAACACCGCCGCCATGAGGAGGATGGGCGCCCACTGAACGATGGTGGCGAATGTGGAGGCGCCGGCGGGGGCGGCGGTTTGCGCAAAGGCGGGGGTGATAAACATGTGGGCTCCATGGTTGCCGGGACGTGCGGCGGACCATAGGTTGCGCGGCGGTGCAGTCAACAGGGGATGAGTCGAATGGACGACGTTTTGCTTCGCCGGATCGCCGAGGCGCTGGAACGGCTAGCCCCGCCGCCGGCCGCCGTGCCGGATCTGGCCGGGGCGGATGCCTTTGTGTGGCACCCGGAGCGCGGCGCGCTGGCGCCAGTGCCGCGGGTGGCGCGGGTGGCCATAGGGTTGCTGCAAGGTATCGAGCAGCAGAAGGCGATATTGCTGGAAAACACCCGCCGCTTCGCCGCCGGGCTGCCGGCCAACAACGCCATGCTCTGGGGGGCGCGGGGCATGGGCAAGTCCTCGCTGGTGAAGGCGGCACATGCCGAGGTAAACCGCGAATCGCCGGGCGCGTTGGCACTAGTGGAGATCCACCGCGAGGATATCCGCACCTTGCCGGAGTTGCTGAACCTGCTGCGGGGCGGGCCTCGCCGCTGTGTGATCCTGTGTGACGACCTGTCCTTCGAGCGCGAGGATGCCGACTACAAGGCGCTGAAATCGGTGCTGGACGGCGGCATCGAGGGCCGGCCGGAGAACGTGTTGTTCTACGCGACCTCGAACCGCCGGCATTTGATGCCGCGGGACATGATCGAGAACGAGCGCTCCACAGCCATACATCCGGGCGAGGCGATAGAGGAGAAGGTCTCGCTCTCTGACCGTTTCGGCCTCTGGCTTGGCTTCCACAACAGCGGGCAGGACGTGTTCTTTGCCATGGTCGAGGGCTACGCCCAGGCCTACAAGCTGCCGATTTCCACCGAGGAGCTGCACGCGGCCGCGGTGGAATGGTCGGTCACGCGCGGTGGGCGCTCGGGGCGCGTGGCGTGGCAGTTCATCCAGGATCTCGCCGGGCGGCTCGGGGTGCGCTTGACCTCGTAAGGCAGGTGGGGGAAAGGATGCAACCCGCACGGAAGGGTGGCCGAGTGGTTTAAGGCAGCGGTCTTGAAAACCGCCGTGGGTTTACGCCCACCGTGGGTTCGAATCCCACCTCTTCCGCCAGGGTGCTCACTCCTCCAGCCGGTAGCCCACACCTGGTTCGGTCTTGAGCTTGGCCGAGAGTTCTGGCCCAAGCTTCTTGCGCAACTGGCCGATATAGACGCGCAGATAGGCCAGATCCTCGGTATGCGCCGGGCCCCAGATGGCGGTGAGGATCTGCCGGTGCGTGAGCACCCGGCCGAGGTTGCGCGCCAGCAGCAGCAGCAGTGCGTGC
>DATIWS010000173.1:0-2436 GCA_035519275.1 Acidocella sp.
CGGCTTGACCTGGGCTTCCTGCGGGCCCGGGCCGATTATCCGGTGGAGGTAAAGGTGAGCCTGCTACAGCGCAACGCGCTGCATATCGCCCTACCCGAGGACCACAAGCTCGCCACCCAGCCGGTATTGCGCCCGGCCGACCTCAAGGGGGCAAGGTTCATCGTGCCGTATTTTGGCGAGGCGGCAGGGTTCCTGGTGCGCATCCGCACTCTCGGCGAGGCAGGTGACTTCACGCCCGAAATCCTGGCGCCGGTGCGGGATTTCCTCTCTGTCCTCACCTCCGTCGCCGCCGGGCTCGGCGTGGGGCTGGTGCCGGAGAGCGCCGTGAACTTCCGCATCCCCGGCACGGTGCTACGGCCGGTGGAGGGGGTGGAGCTTGTCTCAGAGCTGATGCTGGCCAGCCGGCGGGCTGAAGCCTCACCCACGGTACGGCAGTTTTTGGCGTTGGCGGGCGCGCGGGTCTAGAAGGCCGCATGAAACAGGATTTTGACGTTGTGGTGATCGGCGCAGGCGCGGCCGGGTTATTCTGCGCCGGTGTGGCGGCAAGGCGGGGCCAGCGCGTATTGGTACTGGACCATGGCGAGGAGCCGGGGCAGAAGATCCTGATTTCCGGCGGCGGGCGCTGCAATTTTACAAACATGAAAGTTGGCGCGGAGAATTTCATCTCCGCCAATCCGCATTTCTGCAAATCGGCCCTGGCCGGGTTCACGCCACGGGACTTCATCGCGCTGGTTGAGCGTTATGGCATCGCCTACCATGAAAAGACGCTGGGGCAGTTGTTCTGCGATGGCTCTGCGCGGCAGATTCTCGACATGCTGCTGGATTTATGCGCAGGCGTGGAGCTGCGGCTGGGCGCCTCTGTCCAAGATATCTCACATGACGGCGCGTTTGTGCTGGAGACATCGCGCGGGCGGGTCACGGCGCGGACTCTTGTTATCGCCACGGGCGGACTTTCGATTCCCAAGCTTGGCGCCACGGGGTTTGCCTATGAGGTTGCGAAGAGATTCGGGCATAGCGTGGTGCCGCCGCGCCCGGCCCTGGTGCCGCTGACCTTCGGCCCGCAGGATGTAGGCTGGATGCAGGCGCTGGCCGGGGTGTCGGCACCAGTGCGGATCAGCGCAGGCAAGCGGCGCTTCGAGGAAAACCTGCTATTCACGCATCGCGGCCTCTCCGGCCCGGCGGTTTTGCAAATCTCCTCCTACCTCGCGCCTGGTGCTGCGTTCGAGGTTGATTTCTGCCCCGGAATGCGGGCAGAGGATGCGTTGCTGGACGCCAAAGCCCGCCGCCCGAAATCCGCGCTGAAGACCGTGCTGGCGGAGCATCTGCCCGCCCGCCTCGCCGCGCATTTCGCAGGATCGGAGGCCCGCAACATGGCGGACCTGCCGGACAAATTCCTGCGCACGCTCGGCGGGCAGCTGAACCGCTTTGTTCTCACGCCCACGGGCAATGAGGGCTTTGCCAAGGCGGAAGTTACCGCGGGCGGGGTGGATACGTCGGACCTCGCCTCCAAAACCTGCGAGAGCCGGAACGTGCCGGGCCTGTTCTTTATCGGCGAGGCCGTGGACGTAACCGGCTGGCTCGGCGGCTATAACTTCCAATGGGCCTGGGCGAGCGGGCACGCCGCAGGCCAGGCCATTCAGGCGAGGTAACGCGCCGTCAGGTGAGCCTCGAAATGTGCCGGGTTGAGGGACTCGCCCGTGGCGGCGGTGAGGATTTCGTTAAAGCCGAGGCTCGAACCCAGGGCATGCACATGCTCCGCGAGCCAGCTGGTCAGCGGCGCGAAATCGCCTAGGGCCAGATGCGCGTCGAGCGCCGGTAACGCCTTCCGCGCCGCCGCCATGAGCTGCGCCGCCGCCATGGCGCCCAGCGTGTAGGAGGGGAAGTAGCCGATCGCGCCATCGTACCAATGAATGTCCTGCAGGCAGCCCTGCGCGTCATTGGGCGGGGATATGCCTAGCAGCGCCTTGAAACCGTCATTCCAGGCGCCGGGCAGGTCGGCCACGGCGAGATCGCCCGAGAGCAGCGCCTGCTCCAGCCGGAAGCGCAGCAGCACATGGGCGGGATAGGTCATCTCATCAGCCTCCACGCGGATGAAGCTGCGCTCCACGTGGCGCAGGCGGCGCTTCAGGGCGGGAACGGTCACCGGCTTGCTGAAAGCCTCGGTGAGGATGGGCGCGAGATGGGAGAGGAACGCGTCGGAACGCACCGCCTGCATCTCGATGATCAGGGACTGGCTCTCATGCACCGCCATTCCTGCGGCCTCCCCCACCGGCTGGCGGCGGAAGGCGGCGGGCAGATTCTGCTCGTAGAGCGCATGGCCGGTCTCGTGCAGCACCCCCGTGAGGGCGGAGCAGACATCGGATTCGTCATAGCGCGTGGTGATGCGGATATCGGTGGGCGTGCCGCCGCAGAACGGGTGGGCCGAGCGGTCCAGCC
>DATIWS010000174.1:0-2216 GCA_035519275.1 Acidocella sp.
TCGGCGCGCTTGGCCCGGCGGTGCGCGCGGATGCGGTGGGGCAGATGGAACAGCAGCCCGGCGAGAAAGCCGACGCCCAGCGCGCCCAGCAGCACCGCGCCCAAAGGCAGGGGCATGCCGCCGAACGGCCAGAAATTCACCGGGACGAAATCTCGATTGGAGAGAAGCAGGACCGCCAGCGCGACGATGATGATGAAGCCGGCGACCGATTTGATGATGGTCAGGTTTCCGCTCCGCCGTTCTTTTTGCCCTTGGCCGGCGCCGGGGCTGGCTTGTTGATCCGCTCGCGCAGCTCCTTGCCGGCCTTGAAGAAGGGCACCGATTTCTGCGCCACCTGCACCGTCTCTCCGGTGCGCGGGTTGCGCCCGGCCCGTGCCTGCCGTCCCTTCACGGTGAAGGCGCCGAAGCCGCGCAGTTCCACACGCTCGCCCCGCGCCAATGCGGCGGTCATTTCATCGAACAGCGCCGATACGATGCGCTCAACCTCCGCAACCGTAAGATGCGGATTATCTTCCGCCAGCCCGGCGATCAATTCAGAACGTGTCATGCGTCTCTCCCACCCTGCGTAACGATGCCAAAACCGCAGGGGCGGGTCAATAAACGATTGCCACAAGTGGATTTTTTCCGCGTTGGCGGAAAATGAGGAGCCGCCCTGGCCGTTGGCGTTGACATCCTCCCAAGGCCTGCTTGTGCAGGTGGGGGCCAGGTAACCGGACCAGGATCCGGGCAGAGCCAGCTCCCGAGGGAGATGCTTAACGGCCCTGGGGATGATCTGCCTGACGCACCGGGCAGCTCCAGCCCCCAACTTAGGCGGCGATGACCTCCGGCGCAATGTGCGGCATGCAGGTCAGAGACGGTTTTAAAACTCGCTCCGGTGAGTCGCATGGGTGGGATTTTTGAGCACCGGAGCGCAGAAAATCGCGCTCAGGCGGCCTCCGGAGTAGAGTTTAAAAACCGTCTCTCAGTCGTCGAGCAGGTCGGCGGCAATCTCCTCCGCCCGCGCCGCCACACGGCGCAGCCGCGCCCGGCGCTCGTTGTCCGCCTTGGCCGGTTTCGCCGCCGCGGCGGTCTCGGTCTTGTGAATGTCGTGCAGCTCGTCGGCCAGCAGCAGCGCCGCCAGCATCAGCAGCCGCGCCTCGCCGGACTGCCCGCCGATCGCCTTGATGCTCTGGATCCGTTGCTCAATTTCGGCGGCCATCTGGCCCAGATGCCCTTCCTGTCCGTCCTCGCAGCCGACGATGTAGGCATAACCATTGATGCGTATGGTGACCTGGGCCATGGCGTCACTCCCTCGGTTCGGGCGGGGGGACCGGGTCCAGCGCCGTGTGCAGACGGGCGATCAGCTGATCAAGCCCCTCCGCCAGGGCGGCGCGGTCGAAGCCATCGCCGCCAGCAGGCTTGGACAGGCTGGCGATCTTGCGCAGCGCAGCTTCGATACGGTCCAGGATTTCGTCTTCAGTTTCAGACTCGGACATGCAAGTATTCAACATGACCTCACCGTGCGCGGTCAAGGCAAGGTTTAACGCTTTCGGAACATGACTGTAGTGTAATGAATCTGCCCCAAGCGATCATCGTGCACGGGCCTGCCCACGTCCGCGCAGCCCTTGCTCCTGGACTCCCGGTCACGCTGCTTTCCGCCCACGGCGCGGCGCTCTATGCCGGCGGGCTGTGGTGGCGCGAGCTGCTGGCGGCGGCGGACTATGCCGGACCAGCGCTTTTCGATTGCGGCCCCGCCCCCGGCCGCGCCTGGGAGGCGCTGACGCTCGGCCTGCGCGGCGTGGTGCTCGCCCCCTGCCCGGCCTGGGACCAGGTGGCCGAATACGCCGCCGCCCAGGGGGCGCTGCTGCTCCCCGCCCCGCCCCCGGCGCTGGATTTTTGCTCCCCTGGCGCGGCCCGGCGGCTGGAAGCCTGGCTCGCGGCAGATTTTTGAGCAAACCCGGCCCGGCACCATGATTCCGCCGCATTTTTTAATCTTTTGTACAACCACAACGCGCCCGGCTGGGACGGATGACATCCATCCGCCCATCGGTTACACGGCACAGAGTTTTATATTCGGAGGGTGGAACACTCATGGCGATGACGCAGACGGTTAAGACAATCCTGTCGCATTACGAGAGCGATAATCCGGGCACCAAGGCGAACCTGGCCCGCATGCTGATGGCGGGCAAGCTGGCCGGCACCGGCAAGCTGGTGATTTTGCCGGTTGACCAGGGCTT
>DATIWS010000175.1:0-6792 GCA_035519275.1 Acidocella sp.
GTGTCCTTGGAGCAGACGAATACCGCCCCGTAATCCGGGTAGGTTTGGCCGCGCAGGAACACATGCGTCGTCGCCTCGGTATTGGCGATCAGTTCGCGCGGCGGCTTGATGGCGGCGGCGCCGGAAATCCGCGCGTCCAGCAGCGCCAGATCCTCGTGGCTGAACAGCGAGGCCGAGGCGGCGGGGAGATGCTCCTGGACCTGCGGCGGCAACGGGGAGGCAGTGCCCATGTGCAGCGCCACACCGGCGCTGATGTCGATGAAGGCGACGGCGAGGCAGCCCGGCACATTGGCCAGCGCCGCGGCGATCGCATCCTGGATGCCCGTGCCGGTCACGCGCGCGCCCCCGGCCCGGCGTGGCGGGCGGGAAAGCGAAAGGCGCGGCCTTGCACGGGATCGCTCAGGTTGGTCAGCATAATGTTTCTCATGCGCAATTGCGCATAATTCTTCAAGTGCTGGCTTGGCGCGCGGGCGGTGGCCAGGCCAGACCTCCTGACGGTCAGGCTCAGACCACCAGCTCGCGTTCGACCTCATGGACCTTGCGGCGGGCCAAAGCGAGGTTGCCGGTCTCCTTGTCGAGCACCAAATAAATGAACAAATCCTTTGAAGATTGTGTCGGGCGAAGGATGTGGTACTGGCTCTCCAGGGTGATCAGGATGTCCTCGACCGTGCCCGTCATGCCGAGGTCCCTCATGGTGCGCCACTTGGCGCGGAGGATTTCGGTATTGCCGGCGGCGGCGATGTCCATATCGACGCCTTTGCCTTTGCTGCCGACCACCATGCCGCTGTTATAATCCACAACCGCCGCGGACATCGCGCCGCCCAGCCCCATCAGCGCGTTCAACGAGGACTCCAAAGTACTCATACCCAAACCTCTTAAATTTTTGCCATGTGAGGTAAGGCTAGGTGGGGAGGATGGAAACTGTCAACATTGCCTTCCTGTCACGGTGTGGCCAGGGGAGGGGCGGATGAAGACCTTGCTGATCGTGTATCACAGCCGCACGGGAGGTGCCGCGCAGATGGCGCGGGCGGCGGCGCGCGGCGCGGCGGCGGAGCCGGAGGTGCGGACCCGCCTGCTCACGGCCGAGGCCGCGCGGGCGGAGGATGTGCTGGCGGCGGATGCGTATATTTTCGCGGCGCCGGAGAATCTGGGCGCGCTCACCGGCACGATGAAAGAGTTCTTCGACCGGGCCTATTACCCGGTGCTCGGGCGCATCGAGGGCCGGCGCTATGCCAGCCTGATCTGCGCGGGCAGCGACGGCACCAACGCCGCGCGGCAGATCGCGCGCATTACCACCGGCTGGCGGCTGGAACCGGCGGCGGAACCGCTGATCATCTGCACGAGGGCGCAAACGCCGGAGGCCATCCTCGCGGAAAAGACGCTGAGCCAGGAGGATCTGGCCGCTTGCGCAACGCTGGGCGAGGCGATGGCGGCCGGGCTCGCGGCGGGGATCTTCTAGCCCGTAACCATATGTACCCCGAGGGCGGCGCAGCGCGCGGCGAAATCCTCGGGCGGCGGGGCGTCGGTGACGATCTTATGCACCATCCCCAGTTCGCACACCTTCACCGGCGCCTCGCGGCCGAACTTGGACTGATCCGCGATCACCCAGGTTTCCTCGGCCTGGGCCATGGCGGCGCGGGAGAACTCGGCCTCGAACAAATGGAAATCCACCAGCTCGCCGCGCGCGTTGATCCCCGCCACGGAGATCAGGGCGCAACGGACCTCGAACTGTTTCAGGAACTCGATGGAGCCCCGGCCGAAGGCCGCCGCGTCGTCGCCCCCCAGCTCGCCGCCGGTCATGAACACGCGGTTGTTGTTGCGGCTGGCCAGGCGGCAGGCGATCTGCGCCGAGTTGGTCACCACCACGAGGTTGGAGCGGGCCGCCAGCGCCTCGGCCACATAAGTGGTGGTGGTGCCGTTATCGAGGATCAGGCTGTCGCCATCGCGCACCATGTCCAGCACCAGCGCGGCCACCTGGCGCTTGCCCGTCCTGTTCAGCTGCATGCGCCGCTGGAAGGGCGGATCCTCCATCTGTTCCGGGCTCATGATGCCGCCGTGGAAGCGCAGCACGCTACCCTGCTCGATCAGCAGCTTGATGTTGCGGCGGATCGTTTCGGTGGAGACGTCGAGCCGCGCGGCAAGCTCGGTAATGCTGGCGCTGCCGGTTTCGCGCACGGCTTGCAGGATATCCGCCTGGCGTTTCAGAGACATTGCCCCACTCTTCCTGTAGTTGAGGCATCTTCGGGGGTTTTGCCGACAACTTCAAGCGTATGCGCGGCCGCCGCTGGGGCGGGCTCAGGCGGCGAAGGATTTGGTGCCGGTGAACGCCTTCCAGCGTTTCTCCAGCACCGTGTCATCGGTCAGCGCCGAATGCGCGCACCAGCCGAGCACGATGCCGATCGCCCGCGCCGTATCGGGCTTGCCGCCATCCAGCCGGTCCAGCAGCTCGCGCGCGGTGGCGAGGTCGTTGAGGTGCCCAAGCTCCTCCTGCAATCCAGCGGCGGCCGTGGTGTACTGCTTCACCTTGCCCCTGGCGTCGAACAGTCCGCCGAACAGATCCGCCGCGTAGCGCAGTTTCTTCAGCTCGATGCGCACGAGGTGCCGGTCATGTGCGCTCAGGCTGAGTATGCGCTTGCCGCGCTTGCGCACCTTGCGGTGCAGGCGGAGCAGGTTTGCGGTGGCGAAATCCAGCGCCGGGGCGGTGAGGGTGTCCAGCGCCTCGGCCGGCACGCCATTGCGCCAGCCATGCCGGGCGAGGAACGACTCCACCGTGAGCATGAAGCGCGACGTGGCCGGATCAGCCAGCAACGTGTGCACGGCCTCGTACCCGGCCTCGCGGTAGCGGCGGCATTGTTCCAGGATGGCGGCCATGCCCGCCTCAGTGGTGAAGGCCGCCGCCGGGCCATCATGCAGCAGGTGCATGAACACGTCCCAGTTGCGGGCCTCGCCCATAACGTTGGCGATGCGCTTGGCCTCGGCCCGGAACCCGGCGAATTCAGCGGCGGGGAAAGCGCGGCTGAACAGCCCCAGCACCGAGCGCAGGCGGCGCATGGAAACGCGCATCTGGTGCACCGCGCCGATCTCGTCGCCACGGTAGAAGGCGGGCCAGTTGGCGAGGAATTGCGACAGGCAGGATTGCGTGAGGTCCACCACCGCCTCGTCTAGGCTCGGCGTGCCGGTCAGGCCCGCCCCAGCTTTCACCTGCCGTGGCGCCGGCGCCCCGGCGAGTTGCGCGCCTCGCCCGGCCAGGCTGTCCGCCTGCAATTGCATCGGGAATTTCTTCGTCAGCGCCAGGGCGAAAGGGAACAGCGCCAAGCCCGGCCCGTTGAGCACGATTTCCTTGATATGCAGCTTTTCCGCCCCGGCCTGGATGGTGCCGGTCTCCAGCCCCACCTCAACCTCTCCCGAGCAACGGGTGACGCGCTTGATGTCGGTGGTGAAGGCGGGGTGCAGCGCCGCCCCGCCCAGCAGCGCGGTGACAGCCGCCTCCGAGTCCGGGCCGAGTGCGGCGAGGTCCGGCGTGGCGCCGGGGATGTCCGCCGCCGCCTCGCCCTCGGGCGTGCTCAACTCCAGATGGTGACCGCGCCGTGTTTTGGACATGCGCAGAAACACATGGTGCCGCGCCAGGGCGAAATCCGGAGTGTCGTAATAATGATGCGTCAGACGCCTTCCCCGCACAGGGGCTGGCGGCGTGTCGAGCAGCGAACTGCCGGGCAGCGCCGAGAGCACTTCGGCATTGGCGAGGAAGCGCAGGGTCTGTAGGGGCACGATTATATGGTCACTCAGGGCAGAGGGGCAGGGCAATAAGGCGTCCAGCATAGCCATGCCCCCTTTATTGTCCAGCGCGCCAGGCGGCCAGCGCGGCCATTTCCTCCGCCGGGAGTTCGGCGATGATCTCCCGCTTGCCCAGCGTGATGCCGCCGGTCTCGCCATCGAGCGAGAGCCAGTCGCCCTCGGCGAAGCGCCTGCCCGCCAGATCCGCGCCGTCGGGCAGGATGCGCAGGGCCGCGCAGCCGACGAGGCAGACACGCCCGAGCTGGCGCGCCACCACGGCGGCATGGGCGGTGCGCCCGCCCGTGGCGGTGAGGATGCCGGATGCCACGGCGAACCCGCCCACGTCCTCGGTCGCGGTGTCGTGCCGCACCAGGATCACCGGCTCGCCCGCCGATGCGAATGCCTTGGCCCGCTCGGCCGAGAAGGCCGCGCGGCCGCTGGCCACGCCGGGCGCTGCCGGAGTCGCGGTGGCGGCGGGGGGCTGGGTGTCGGCGAAGCGCGTCACCTGGGCCGAGGCGAGGTCGATGCTCTCGGCCCGGGCCAGGGCCTCCTTCGGCGTCAGCAGCCCTTCCTCGACGAAATCCACCAATATGCGCAAGGCCGCGCGCGGGGTGCGCTTGGCCGAACGCGTCTGCAGGAAATAGAGCTTGCCGCGCTCGACGGTGAACTCGATGTCCTGCACGTCGCGGAATTCCGCCTCCAGCCGGTGCGCGCCCTGTTCCAGTTCGCGCGCCACCTCGGGCAGCAGAGCCGCCAGCGCCCCGGCGCCGCCGGTGGGTCGCCGCCCGGCCACCACATCTTCGCCCTGGGCGTTGCTCAGGTAGTCGGCGTAGAACTCGTTCTCCCCGGTGGCCGGGTTGCGCGAGAACGCCACCCCGGCGCCGGATTTCTGCCCGGCATTGCCGAACACCATGGCCTGCACCGTCACCGCCGTGCCGGCCAGCCCGTCCAGCTGGTTCAGGCGGCGGTATTCGCGGGCGCGCTCGCCCTCCCAGGAGCGGTACACGGCGCGCGCGGCCTCGTGCAGCTGGCGCATCGGCTCCTCCGGTACATCCCCCGCCAGGGACTGGAAGCCCAGCGCGAGGCGCTCCAGCGCCTCGGAGTCCAGCTCCGCCTCGCTGGCCGCGTCCTCGGCCTGCAGCATCTCGGCCAGCGCCGTCTCGAACCCGGTTTTCGGCTGCCCCCGCACCACCTCGGCATACATCTGCAAAAAGCGGCGGAAGCTGTCCCAGGCCAGGCGCGGATTGCCGGTAAGCCCGATGAGCCCGCGCAGCGAGCGCCCGTTCAGCCCGACATCGAGGATCGTCTCCAGCATGCCGGGCATGGATTGCGCGGCACCCGAGCGCACCGAGACCAGCAGCGGCGCGCGCGGATCGCCGAAGCCCTTGCCGGTGAGCGCCTCCAGCTCGGCGATGCCCTTGCGCAAACCCTGCTCCAGCGCATGCAGCGCCTCGGCCTCGTTTGCATTCACCCCGGCGCAAAGCGTGGCCGGCAGCACGAAGGCGGGCGGCACCGGCAGGCCCAGCCGGGTCATCCGCCACAGCTGCGCGGCCTTGTTGCCGGCCACCTCTTTGGTCAGCGCCTTGGCGTGGCCGGGCACGCCGATGAACAGCGGCGCGAACTGGCTCATGCGGATAGCTCCTCCAGCACGCGGTCACGTAAGGCAAAGGCGGCGTGCGATAACTGGTCGGTGGCGCCTTCCAGCGCCTTGGTCAGCTCCAGCCGCAACACCAGGATACGGGCATCGGCGCAGGGCGTGCGCATCATCTCGGCGAAGGCCTCGCGCTGGGCGGTGTCGGCGTCGCGCTCGGCGCTCACCACGGCGTCGATCGCCTGCAAGGCCTCGGTGGCGTCGGCACGCTGGCCCGCGGGCAGGCGGGAGGCCGCCTCCACCGCCCGCACCATGGCCGAGAGCGCGCCGGTCACCATGTCGGCCAGCGGCAGCAGCAGCGCCGTGCCGCATTCCCCTGCCTCGGGCGCCACGCCTAGCAGATGCGCGCAGTCCTCCAGAGCGTCGGCGGTGTTCTCCACTTCATCAATGACTAGGCGGAGCATCGCCGCGCCCTGCATGCGCGCCGCCAGCTCGCGCGCCTGCGCGGTTAGCCGGTCGGCTTTCTCTTCCATGGCCTTGGCGCGGCGGGCGAAGTCCCGCGATGGGGCCGGGGCTTCCAGGCAGGCGGAAATGCCCTCGGCAATGCAGCGCGAGAGGCCGAGATGCCGCACCAGCAGCGTGAACACGGCGCTCTCGGCGGTCTCGAAGCGGCGGGAGAGTTCGGCCTGGATCTCATCGCGGATCAGCCGCGCGCCGCGCCCGGCGGTTAAGCCCTGGGCCGTGCAGCGCAGCGCATGGCGCAGGAAATCCACACATTCCCCCTCGCCCAGGGCGTCGTCCAGCCGCTCGCCATAGCGGATGCGCCCGGAGGCGGCGCGGTGCACCGCGTCGTACACCAGCTCCGCCCCGCCGAGTTCGAGGAAGGCGCGATGCCCGTAATCATGCGTCGCCGCCCAGCTGAGCAGGCCGATGGCGGCGTTTTTGCCGAGGAAAATCTGCAGCGCCTTGCGGGCCTTGTTCCAGTCGATGAGGAAGACCAGCCGCGAGCCGAGGACTTCCAGGAAGGCGAGGCGCCTGTCCGCATCTGCGGCGGCGAACCGGCCATTGATGAGGTAGAACGCCTCCTCCTCCAGCCCCTTGGCTTGGCGCTGGTTGAGCGGGCTCCATTCCACGCCTTGGCCCGCGAACATGTCTATGAAGAACTTCGCGCGCGGGCGGTGGATATCGGTGTAGGTGACGGTTACCTCCGCGTCCGTGACATGCACCACCAGCACGTGCGCGTCGGTGGTGCCGATGTCGTTCTGGATGGTGAGATGCGCGGCGCTGCGCACCGCCGTGGTGCCCAGCCCGGGATGCCCGAAGGCGAGCGGCGCGGTCCGGTGCAGCCCGCGCATGAAGGCGCGCACGGCATGGCGGTCATCCTCGGTGAGCCCGTGTACCATGGCGCCGTCCAGGTTCTCGGCGGC
>DATIWS010000176.1:0-4126 GCA_035519275.1 Acidocella sp.
CTGGACGAGATCATCGAACACTCCGGCACCGGCTTCATGCTCGCCTGCCTGGCCGAGCCCGGCTTCCGCCGATTCGTCTATCAGGGCCATCTGTTCCAGGATGGCCAGCTGATCGCTGATCTGCGCCGGACCCTGACGCCGCATCTTTCCGGTCGCCCCGTGATCATCCCCTACGAGGCCGTGGCAGCAGGCGGCACCGTGCTGGCCCGGCGCATCAGCGCCACGCGCGAGCAGGGCGCTTCCCTGGCGCTGCTGGACGCGGTGGATGAAGCCCAATGCACCGCCCTCGCCCCCGTGCTCGCGGCGCAGCTTTGCACCGGCGGGCCTGCCTGGGCGGCAAACCCGCCCCCGCCTTTGGCTTTGCCCGAACCGCCCGGCGGCCGGGTGGCCATTCTCTCCGGCGCGCTGGACCGGCAGACGCTGTTCCAGCTCGCCACCGCGCGCGAGAAACTTCCGCTGCGCCAGATCGACCCACAAGCCCCGGATATCGAGGGCGCGCTGACCTGGGCTGCGGCGCAGGAGCGGAACTTTATCATCTCCACCTCCGCCCCGCCCGACATGCGCGGCCCGGCAACAACCTTGGCGGCGGACGCGCTGGCGGAGATCGCCGCCGGTCTGGCCGCGCAGAACTTCCGGCATTTCGCCATCACCGGCAACGACACCGCCTCCATCATCTTGCACCGGCTGGGCACCAGAATGCTCACCGTCGGGGGCGAGTGGGAGGAGCTTCCCTGGCTCAGCTCCGGCGATTACAAATTTTTACTAAAACCAGGGGGTTTTGGCGGACAACATCTTTTACTGGACGGATTTGGGCCACAGATACGCCTTAATGACGCGGCTGAATAACAACATGAATATCGAGACCCGATTCCAGACCCAGGCCGAGCCAGATGCCGGCGCCCCGCTGATCTCGGTGGTGGTGCCTGTGCATAATGAGGCGCCGAACCTCAAGCCGCTGATCTCCGCCATTGGCGCCGCGCTCGCCGGGGTGGAACACGAGATCGTCTATGTCGATGACGGCAGCTCCGACGCGACGCCGAAGATCCTCGCCGAACTCGCCGCCACGGTGCCTACGCTGATCCGCGTGCGGCACAAGCAGAGCTGCGGTCAGAGCGCCGCGGTGATCACCGGCGTGAAGGCCGCGCGGGGCGTCTATATCGCCACGCTCGACGGCGACGGGCAAAACGACCCCGCCGACATCCCTGCCATGCTTGCCGCGGCGCGCGACGCCGAAACGCGCGGCCCGCTGCCGGTGCTGATCGCGGGGCACCGCGTCTCCCGCCAGGACAGCAGTTCCAAACGCGTGGGTTCGAGGATCGCCAACCGGGTGCGCTCGTATTTGCTGCAGGATGCCACGCCCGACACCGGCTGCGGATTGAAACTATTCCGCCGCCAGGCATTCTTGGAGCTTCCGCATTTCAACCATATCCACCGCTTCCTGCCTGCCTTGTTTATCCGCGCAGGCGGACACGTGGTCTCCGTGCCGGTGCGCCACCATGCGCGCGCGCACGGCGCCTCGCATTACAATAATTGGCAGCGCCTGAAGGTCGGCATTGTCGATCTTTTCGGCGTCGCCTGGCTGCAGCGGCGCTGGAAGGTGCCGCAGATCGAACACCGCGAATGAGCCAGCCCCGCGCCGCCACCGCCGCCGTTGCCGCCAAGGCGCTGAAACCAGCATTGATGGCTGGCGGGTTGATCGCCATTGCCGCGGCGCTGCCGCTTCTGGGTAATGGCGCGGCGCAGACGGAGCTGACCAGCACCCTGGCCCAGGGCGGCTTGCGCGGGCAAAGCTTGTTTCTGCTGCTGGCCACTTTCCTCACCGCCATCGGCCTGCCGCGGCAGATCCCGGCCTTTGCTGCCGGCTACGCCTTCGGCCCGGTTTACGGCTCGGCCATTGCGCTCGTCGCCCAGGTGCTCGCCTGCAGCCTGGACTTGATCTGGGCCCGCGCCATCGGGCAAGATTTCGTCCGCCGCCGCTTCGGCGCCAAGCTGGAGCGGATTGACCGCACCCTCTCCGCCCACCCTTTCATCACCACGCTCGCGCTGCGGCTGATGCCAGTGGGTAACAACCTGCTGCTCAACCTGGTGGCGGGGCTTACCTCCGTGCGGCTGCTGCCCTTCCTGGCCGCCTCGGCGATCGGCTTTGTGCCGCAGACCGTGGTGTTCGCCTTGTTCGGTAAGGGCAGCGCGCCGAGTCATACGCACTTGCTGCTCATCGGCGGCTTCATGTTCGCCATCTCGGCTCTGCTCGGCATCTTCATCTTCCGCCGCGCCCGCCCCACGGCGTGACGACGACACACCCCGGAATTAAGCTTCTGCCCCCTTCGCGAAAATGCACCGCCTACTGGGCCGTAATTTTTCCTAGCCCAAGCCATGGCAGAAAATGTTTAAGAAACCACTGCTCATATTGTAGCTCGTGCCCCAGAAAGACCGGCGAACTGGACGGGAAATAATGCGCCGTTGACTGGCTATAAAAATCAAAACCATAAATATCGAGACTTTTACGTAGCACCACGGAAATCAGGATAATTCCCATCAGTCCCGTTGTCGGCCTGGTATAAAAAAAACTCCGGTAAAATTCACGCAGCTTTGGCTGTATTCTCGATACGCGCCCCTCCACGTTCCGCAAATAATGATCTTCACTAAATAGCGCCGCAGGTTCTGGATGAAAGGCAAGTGCGGCACATCGTTTATAGGCTGGTTCACGAGCCATGAGCCCCGCGAGCACGTTTACCAAAGACTCATTAAAAAACACGACATCGGCCTTGCGGCCAACATCTCCACAAAATCTTGTGAACTCCGAAAAATTGCAGCGAATGACAAGATCATGCGCATCGATTTCCTCGCCCAGCCCCCTTCCTTTCAGGCTGGGGCCGTTGGCAACCAGCGCAACCGATTTTGCGCCAAGAATTTTTTCCATCACTTCCAGACGAACAGTGCCGTTTTGCTCCAATATCAGAGGATCGGGTGCCACGCTGTCCTGAAAAATCTCTCCGCAAAAATCGTCAATATTCAACTTCAGTTCACGCAAGCGGTCAGCCGGAACTGTTTTCGAACCAGCCAGAGCATACTGACAAACATAAGAAGATTGCGCCAAAGGCGCTCTTAATTCAGACGCAGCAAGCTTCAGAGCTTCCTTCCCATCCGAGCCGGGGGCCATCATGCTAACCCGAACGAACTCCCGGCGGATATCAGGAATATTCGGCCAGCGTGAAATAAGGAGGCGCTGCGCTTCCTTCGCATCTTCCCAAGCACCTATCCGAATCCTGTGCCAGATCAGCAGCCTAAGCGCGGGCAGATTTTCCGCATCTTGCTGCAACGCAATCCGAAGCCCGTGAAGAAATGATGCCTCGTCGATTGACCTTGTCGCGGCGGCCTGGACAATACAGCGGAAGCTGTCACGATTTTCCAATAAGATATTGGCCACCAGATCCGGCCGATCCGCCTGCTGCGCACTCCTGAAATTTTCGTACAAACCATCCAGGGCCGAAACATACCCAGACATCCCTTTACCTCTCAAAAGCCAGGCGTATGGCGTCTTGGCAACTCGGCCTCGGCAGCCCGCTTGCGATACTTATGAGACGGAGCACGCGGCTATACGGCAGCAAGGCATGTGACCATGCGGTCAGCGGCATAGACCTGCAAGAACCCCTCCGCCATCTCCACGCGGCTGGGCGGCGGCTTGATCCCCTCGGCCAGGGTCGCCCACAGCCCTTCCTCGGTGCAGGCACGGTACATGGTCTCGGCCAAAGCGCGGGCATCGCCCAGCTCGAACAGCAAGCCATCCACGCCATCGGTCACACGCTCAGCCGGGCCGCCGGCGTTGGAGGCGATCACCGGACGCCCGAAGCTCCAGGCCTCGGAGATCACCAGACAGAAAATCTCCCACCACACGGAGGGCACCACCACCCAATCCACCCGGGCCATGCGCGCACGCAATTGGTCCGGGTGGTAGGAGCCGTTGAACACCACGTTGCGCTCGGCCAGCGGCAGCTTCTCCTCCTCGGCGAGGAACGCCTCGATCTCAGCGCGGCGCTTTGGCGTGGCAAAATGGATGTTGTCGCCGTTGATCTCGACGGTGAAGTCGGTGAACCCGCCGGCACGCAGCAGCGTCACCGCCTCCAGC
>DATIWS010000177.1:0-2120 GCA_035519275.1 Acidocella sp.
CGCGAGCTGCGGCTACATGCTGATCAACCAGAACCGGCTGCTTTATGTCGGCACGGCGCTGGCGCCGCATAATGCCCCGGTAAACCTGCCGCCGCTGACCGATGGCAACGGCAGACCCATCGGCTGGGTGGTGGAGCCCGCGGGCACGCCGCTGGGCACGGTGCTGTTCTTCCACGGCAATAACCAGCAGGCCTGGGAGGCCGCGCGCGATTACGGCCCCTTCTTCACCGCGCATGGCTACCGCGCCGTGTTCCCGGAGTATCCGGGCTACGACATGCGGGCGGGCGAGACACCGCGCCACGACAATGTACTGGCCCAGGCGCGCGCCCTCGCGGCGCGGATGCGCCAAACCTACCCCGATGCGCCGCTCATCATCGCCGGCAACTCGCTGGGCGCGGGCATCGCCGCCCAGGCCGCCGCCGCGGGCGACCCGGTGCGTGTGCTGTTGTTCGTGCCCTGGGACCGGATGAGCGCCGTCGCCGGCGAGCGCTACCCCTACATACCGGTGCGGCTGCTGCTCGACGCCGATGGCACGGATTACGATTCCTGCGCCGCGCTGAACCCGCTGCGGGACAAGGTGTTCATCGTCTACGAGGCGCATGACGAGACCATCCCGGCGCGTCACGCCCAGGCCCTGGCCGCCTGCCTGGGGCTGCCGCCCGAGCATGTTTTCGGCTTGGCGCAAGGCGGGCATGGCGACTGGGACAAGCAATTGCAGCCGGCGCAGTGGGACGCGCTGCTCGCGGCGGTGCCCAGCGCGCAGGGTGACTTGATTACGCGCGGAGATAGCGCCAAGAGGCAGCCGTGAAGCACGCTCTGCCCCCGCCCGTCTCGCTGATCGCCGAACGTCTCGAACGCTTCGAGGACGACGTGGATCTCCACGCCCTGTCGGAAGCGGCGACGGCGGCGATCCTGGAGGGCGGCGGCTTCGGCTGGCTCAAGCCGCCCAAGGCCGGGGCGATGGAACAATATTACCGTGGCGTGCTGCTGGTGCCCGAACGCGAGCTAATCGTGGGCCGCATGGACGGCACCGTGTACGGCGCGGCACAGCTGCAGAAACCCTCGCGCAATAACGAGGCGCAAGCCTTCGCCGTGCAGCTGATGCACCATTTCATCGCGCCCTATGCGCGCGGCCATGGTCTGGCGCGGCTGATCCTGCGCAAGGCCGAGGAGCGGGCGCGTGCTCTTGGCTTCTCCGTGCTGAACCTGGATGTGCGCGACACGCAGAAAAGCGCGATCGCGCTCTACGAGTCGGAAAGCTTCATCCGCTGGGGCACCCACCCGGCTTATGCGCGCGTCAAAGGGGCGATCGTGCCCGGGCATTATTACTATAAGTTCCTGAAATGAAACTCACTCTCTACCCGGCGATCGACCTCAAGGACGGCAACTGCGTGCGCCTGCTGCGCGGCGAGATGGACCATGCGACGGTGTTCGGCACCGACCCGGGCGCGCAAGCGGCCGCCTGGCAGAAGGCCGGGTTCGGCTGGGTGCATGTGGTGGACCTCAACGGCGCCTTCGCCGGCAAGACGGTGAACGAGGACGCGGTGAAGTCGATCCTGGAGAATGTCACCATCCCGGTGCAACTCGGCGGCGGCATCCGCGACATCGCCGGTGTGGAGCGCTGGCTGGCGGCGGGCATCACCCGCGTCATCCTGGGCAGCGCCGCCGCGAAAAACCCGGCGCTGGTGAAAGAGGCCGCGAAAAAATTCCCCGGCCAGATAGTGGTGGGCATCGACGCCAAGGGCGGCATGGTGGCCACGGAAGGCTGGGCCGAGACCTCCGACATTCCCGCGCCGGACCTGGCCAGGCGCTTCGAGGATGCGGGCATCGCCGCCATCATCTACACCGACATCGCGCGCGACGGCATGAAGACCGGGCTGAACCTGGACGAGACTAAGGCGCTGGCGTCCGCCGTCTCCGTGCCCGTCATTGCCTCGGGCGGAGTCGCCTCGGTGGCGGATATCGTGGCGCTGAAGGCCGCCGCCGCTACGCAGCAAAATCTTAATGGCAGCATTCTCGGCCGCGCGCTGTATGACGGCAGCCTGGACCCCGCCGAGGCTCTGGCCGCATGCTGAAGCTCCGCGTCATCCCCTGCCTGGACGTGAAGGATGGCCGCGTCG
>DATIWS010000178.1:0-5974 GCA_035519275.1 Acidocella sp.
CCCAGTTTGCGGCCAGCGTTCCACGGGCGGCACTCTCTGGCGCCCGGGTCATACTCCGAATGTCCCATAATTTTCCTCCTCTTGGCCATCTTGGCCGAAGAGGAGATAGGCGTTCAGTCGGGCAGTAGGGCGGGCCGAAAGCGACTGGTCTGCTCTGAATCGAAAAACGCAGAGAGCTGACATTTGGTTTGCCACTGTGGCGTTCTTAGACCGGCAAGGCTCCGATCTGGGTCAGCAGCCCGAACATGTCGGGTGAGGCATACTCTTTGACGATCTGGCCGTTTGTCAGATGGTAGATATTCAACGCTTGCACGGCAATCGGCTTCTCTGTCGGCGGAACGCCCATGAACTGCCCACGGTGCGTCCCGCGCATCGTGAATCGCGCCGCGACCTTATCGCCTTCGGAAATCAACTCTTCCACTGTCCACTGAACATCCGGAAAGCCCTCTCGCATCATCGCGATGATCATAAGATAACCAGCAGGCCCAATCATGGGCTCGGGACGCCCCGGAACGTGAAAGATGGCGTCTGGCGATACGAGTTCATAGGCAAGTTTTTCGCTCGCCGAGTTGATAAACCCTACGAATTTTTTCATGAATTCAACGTTGTTGCTGCCTGACATTTTAAATTCCCAAATCACAGAGGATCTCTATTTTGTTTTGCTTCTGACTGACTGGCCGGGCGGGCGCCGCCAAGCTTGCCCCATGGGATTTCAGGATGCGATGTCCGTGGTTCGGGACAAAACGTCGTGGTCGCGTATGTCCTTGAGCCGAGCTTCGACCGCAGGGATGACCATCGCAAGACCGTCGCTGCCGCCGACGAACACCTGTGGCGGATTCGCCATGTGGGTGAGTTCGACGAGAGCGTCGCCCAGCTTGTCGGGGCTCCCCGTCTGCTTGCCGTCATAAGGGGACCACATCGCCTCGGCTGGCCCTTCGGCGGCATAGTCGGCGATAGTGCTGTCGGCATATTTGGCATTGCTGGCAGCCAGCAGATCCGTGAGGAAAAAGCCCGGCTCGACAAGAGTGACCTTGACGCCGAACTGCTCTACCTCGGTCGCCGTGGCGAGCGAAAGACCCTCAACTGCAAACTTGGTTGCGCTGTATGCGCTACAATGCTTCAGCCCGACCGCACCGGCCGTAGAACTAATGTTGATGATATGGCCCGCCCGCTGCTTGCGCATCACCGGGAGAACCGCACGCATGACATAGGCGACGCCCCAGAAGTTCGTCGCGAACAGGCGCTCCATCTCAGGGATGCTCAGCTCTTCGAAATTGCCTAGGAGGCTGTAACCCGCATTATTGACCAATACGTCGATGCGGCCAAATCGCTGCACCGCTCTATCAACTGCCGCCTTGGCCTGCGTCTCGTCGGTTACGTCCAGTTGGACAAAGAAAAGGTTTTCGGTCTCGTCGCCGAGAGCCCTGCGCAACTTATCGAGACTTCGGCCCGTTGCGACGACGCGGTCGCCAGCCTTAATCGCCGCCTTGACGGTGCCTGCGCCAATTCCGCTGCCTGCACCGGTTACAAACCAGACTTTGCCTATCATTCTGACACCCGTTGCCGTGTTTGCGTTCAGGACAAACGATCGTTTGCCTGTGATTGTCGAAGGCTAAATTAGTCAGTGTCTATCTATGTTATTAGATGCTATTTTTGCCTTAGACTTATAACCAAGGGGCATGAATTGTGCGGGAAATTGTGACGAACTTGGTCGCCTTTTTGGCCGTAGCTCGGGAGCGAAATTTCACACGTGCCGCTGCGCAACTCGGCGTGTCGCAACCGGCGCTCAGTCGAACGGTTCGTGCTCTTGAGGCACGCCTTGGTGTGCGGCTCCTAACGCGCAGCACCCGCAGCGTCGCCCTGACCGAGGCAGGCGAGCGCCTATTTCAAACCGTTGGGCCGCATTTCGATGGGATCGATGCCGGATTAGCCGCCCTGACTGCGATGCGCGAAAAGCCCGCTGGCAGCCTACGCATCACATCGGTCGAACATGCCTCGGACACGATCCTCGCGCCTGCTGTGGTACGGCTCCTGAAGGACTATCCGGATATCCAAGTCGAGATCATCAACGACTACGGCCTAACCGACATAGTGGCCGACCGATACGATGCGGGCGTGCGTCTCGGTGAACAGGTTGCCAAGAATATGATCGCGCTACGGATTGGGCCTGACTTCCGCCAAGCTCTCATTGGTGCGCCGTCCTACTTTGCACAGCGCCCCCGGCCACACACGCCCCACGACCTGACTGCTCACGCTTGCATCAACTTGCGACTGCCGACGTCGGGCGGCCTCTGGTCTTGGCCGTTCGCTAAAAACGGGCGCGAGTTGAAGGTGCGGGCTGAGGGGCCGCTGGCATTCAATGCAATATCGTTGATTCTAAACGCCGCGCTGGCCGGTCTCGGTTTGGCGTATCTGCCCGAGGACTTGGTGCAGGAACACGTGGCGGCAGGCCGTCTCGTACGGGTTCTTGCTGACTGGTCGCCACTGATGACCGGCTATCACCTCTACTATCCAAACCGCCAACCAAGCCCGGCCTTCGCCCTGTTGGCTGAGGCGCTACGCTACCGTTCATAATTCTTGAATTCTAAAAACCGTACCCGTGGGAACGGCAGCTTTCTGGTCATCAACCAGGTCGCGGGAACGACTAAAATGGGCGCGATGCGGCTTGATGGCCCACCTCGGGCCGATAACCGTCAGGCCGCTTTCCGGCGGCCACCCCGGAACTGGCCATTGTTAGGGGCGTGCCCGGAACAGCCCCGGGCTATGTGTTGCTTTCGCTCACAAGGGCTCGATTGGCCGCCGCCCACACCGCCTTGGTAAGATGGCGCAGCGAGGCGGCGTGAAGCCGGGCGACCGTCCAGTAGAGCTTCACGTCGGTCCGCAGGCCCGGCGGCAACTCCACCAAACCGCCGGTTGCGAGATGCTCTTCGGCCAGCGCCAGCGGCTGTAATCCCCAGGCCAGCCCGGCGAGCGCGAGGTCCACGAAACCCTGCGTGGACGGGATCCAGTGCGTTGGCGCGGCAAGTTCAACGCCATGCGCTGCGGCAGCCCAGCGAGCTTGCAGCATGTCCCGCCGGTCGAACCGCATGCAGGGTGCTTTCGCCAGCGTGGCGGCGTTCACGCCCTCGCCGAAATGGCGGGCCACGAAGTCTGGACTGGCGCAGGCGGCGTAGCGTAGTGCGCCCAGCATGATGGTCTTGCAGCCCTGCACGGGTTCGGGATCGGCCGTGACTGCGGCCAGCACCTCGCCCGAACGGAGCCGGTCGGCGGTATGAGCTTCGTCGTCCAGCGTCAGCTCAAGCGAGAAGCCCGTCTCGCGGCCAAAGGCGGCGGCGGCCTGCAGAAACCATGTCGCCAGACTGTCGGCATTTACGGCCAGCTTCAGCGTGAGCGGCAGCGGCGCCGCCTCGTTCCCGCCGCCAAGCAGCGGGACCAAATCAGCTTCCAGAAGTTGCACCCGATCGAGATGCGCGCAGAGGGTACGGCCCAGATCGGTGGGCACGCATGGCTGTCCCCGGATGATGAGGATTGAGCCGAGCCGTTCCTCCAGCCCGCGCACACGCTGCGAAACCGCCGAGGGCGTGATGCCCAGCGCGGAGGCGGCACGCTCAAAGCTGCCCTCGCGGATCACGGCGCCAACGGTAGCCAGGGATGGATAGTCCAGCACAAATGAAGCGCTACTTAATTGCGTTTAGAAAAACAAGCTTTTCTAATGACCAGAAGGTCACCATAGCATGCCGTCCATGGCAAACCTCATCTCCCCATTCGTCGCCGGCTTTGCGACATCGGCCGCGCTTATCGTCGCCGTCGGCGCGCAGAACCTCTTCGTTCTGCGTCAAGGGCTGCGGCGCGAGCATGTCGGGGCCATTGTGTTATTCTGCGGCAGTGCAGATGCGCTGCTGATCATGGCTGGGGTCGGCGGGGTCGGCGCCTTCGTGGCCAGGGTACCGCAATTGACCACGCTGCTGGCGCTGGGGGGAGCGGTGTTTCTCGGCTGGTATGGGGTCATGGCGCTGCGCCGCATCGCCGAGGCCAACACGTTTTCAATTGACGAAACCCAGGGCTTGCCCCTGCGAGCGGCCCTTGTCGCCACGGCCGGCTTCACCTTCCTCAACCCGCATGTGTATCTCGACACCGTCCTGCTCCTGGGCACGGTCGGATCGGCGCAGCCCGCATCCCTTCGGCCCTTTTTCACCGCGGGGGCAGCGACGGCGAGTTTCTTGTGGTTTTCGGCGTTGGGCTATGGCGCGCGGCTGTTGAAGCCAGTGTTCACGCGGCCCGCCGCGTGGCGTGTGTTGGACCTTCTTGTCGGTCTCACCATGCTGACCCTGGCGGCTTCATTGATCGCGCACGTTATCCATCAATCTTATTGATAATCGCGTGCCCATACAGGGAGTTCTGTGGGGTGGAGGATGCAGCACCTTCCGCCGAAACCGCCATCCAGGAGCGCTGATGCCCTGGCATCAGCGCTGCAACCACGGTCAGTCTGAATGGGCCGTCTGGAGACCGACCGCTTATGAGTAAAGATTAAGAAAAGCCGCCATTGGGTCATCGAGCCTCTGACAAACGTGATCCGAACCTTTGCAGCCGTTCGGGTGTGGGTTGCCCAGGTTCGTGAGCCATCAGCAGGATAGCGTGCCATCAACGCATGTTATGCAGGTGCCGCCCAGGCTGACTTGACCAGCGGCATCCACCGTCACCAAGACGCGCCCATCACGGCCGACGCAGCGCCCCTGCGCGGCCACGTAGCTGGTGCCGGTGGCAGGCAACTGGCCCCGATCCCGCCGGAACACCGCGATGCTGCCATTGCCGCTGCCGCACACCGGATCTTCATCGATGCCATCGGATGGCGCGAAGGAGCGCACCTCGATCTCGGTATCGCCGCCCTCATGTGCACCGAACAGCGAAATTCCCGTCGCGCCGAGCTTACGCTCGAATGCGGCCGAATGGGCGAGGTCGGGCTCCAAGGCAAGGAGATGCGCCGCACTCGGCACCTGCGCCACAACCCAAACCACGCCGACATTGACGAGGGCGGGCGGCACGTCTCTTAGAACCGGCTGACCGAGTACGGCTTCCAATTCATCTACCTCGCCCGGCGTGAGCGTCCGCAACGCGGCTGGCGGCAGGCCGAGCGCCAAACGACCCGTATCTTTGACCGTGATGTGGACAAGTCCAACGCCGCACTCCTGCACCAGCCTCCCGTCACGTGGCGCAATGCGCTCAGCCTCCAGCGCCGCGTAGGCGCTGCCAAGCGTGGGGTGCCCGGCGAAGGGCAGTTCGCTGCGCGGCGTGAATATCCGCAGGCGGTAATCGGCTTCCGCATTGGTTGGCGGCAGCAGGAAGGTCGTCTCGGAAAGGTTGGTCCAGTGGGCGATGCGCTGCATCGCTTCCGTATCCAGGCCCTCGGCGTCGAGCACGACGGCTACGGGATTGCCCAAAAGAGGCGTGCTGGTGAATACGTCGACGACTTTGTAGGCACGCTGCATGGCGATGCTCCGTTTTTTAGAGTGGCAATTCTGACATACGCTTGACCGTCTGGCTAAGCATGTCCGTCTTGACGTTCTGGACGCCCTTTATGCGGCTAAGGTGCTCGACGGCGCCTGTTCTCTGTCACACGAACCGCTTAGCCCCCGCGACGCAGAGGATGATGGCGGCGGTGACCGCAAGCATGGCGGGTGGCACGGTCTCGTGCAGCAGCAGGGCAGAGGCGGCGAGGCCCAGCGCCGGCTGCAGCAGTTGCAGTTGCCCGACCGCGGCGATGCCGCCCAGTGCCAGGCCCCGGTACCAGAACACGAAGCCGAGCAGCATGCTGAAGGCGGAGACATAAGCCAGCCCCGCCCAGGCGCTGCCCGTGACCTGCGTCAAGGAGGTGGGACAGGTGAACAGGCTCGCCGCGAGCATGAAGGGGAGCGAAAACACCAGCGCCCAGGAGATGACCTGCCAGCCGCCCAGCCGCCGCGAGAGCTTTGCCCCT
>DATIWS010000179.1:0-3836 GCA_035519275.1 Acidocella sp.
GCTCAAATTCGCCGCCCCCGTGGTGGTCAGCGCCGCCAGCTGCGTGGAGGTGAGGCCCGCCAGCGCCGTGGTGCCAATGGCGGTGATGTTCGCGCCCAGCCCAGGGATTGCCGCCGTGCTCAGCGCCGCCAGCTGGGTGGAGCTCAGCGCCGTCAGCTGCGCCGTGGTCAGCGCCGAAAGCTGCGTGGAACTCAGACCGGTCAGCGCCGCATTGCTCAGCGCCGTCACCGCGGCGCCCAGACCATCCGCCGCGGCGGTGCTCAGCGCATGCAGCTGCGCCGAGGTCAGTGAGGTCACCTGCCCGGTCGTCAGCGCCCCAGCCTCAGCCGAGGTCAGCCCAGCCAGCGCCGTGGAGCTCAGCGCCGTGATATTACCCGAGGCAATTGCGGTGATATCGCCAGCGCCCAGCGCCGCCACCTGGGCCGAGGTCAGACCCGCAAGCTGCGCCGTGGTCAGCAGGCTGACATTGTCGGTGGTCAGCGCGGCGATAGAACTGGTTGGCAGCGCCGCGATCTGCGCCGGGGTAAGACTGGTGATAGAGCTCATGAGATCTCAAATCCTTGCCGGAGAGTGTAAAAACAAACCCGCCATCTTGGCGCCGATCCTTCAATCTCCGGCCTTTTTGCCAGTGCTCGACCTCTAGCCGAGACGCCTTAATAAAAAGTGAATACGGCGCTCATCGTTCGCCCGGTCTGGCTTTAATGGCGTGTTAAAGGCTCGCGCCCATCCTCAGGGGGCGATGAGCCTCCTCACCCGCCTCCTGGATTTTGCGGCCGCGCGCTGGCCGCGTCTTGTGCTTGCGCTGGCCGAGGCGCTGAGCGCCCGTGCCCCGGCGCGCGCCCTTGCCCTGTTCGCCAGGGCGGCACGGGCGGGTAACACGCAGGCGGCCTACCGGGTCGGTGAGGCGTATTTCACCGGCCAGGGCACCATGTGCCACGCCTTCGCCGCGGCACGCTGGTACTGCTGCGCCGCCGAGGCGGGGCATCCGCTGGCCCAATGCCGCCTGGCCCAGCTTTATATCTCCGGCCTGCCGCAGACGGCGACCGCGCCACAAATGAATCTGTTCGCGCCTGCGCAGCCCGGCGAGGCAGATTACGAAGCCGCCCTGCCCTGGGCCCTGCGCGCCGCCGAAGCTGGGTTGCCCGAGGCGCAAGCCATGCTCGGCCATATTTTCACCACCGGGCCTGCAACCCTGCGCGCCCCCGATGCGGCGCTGGAATGGTATGGGAAATCCGCCCGTCAGGGCTGTGCTGAAGGCGCGCTCGGCTACGGCCTCGCCCTGCTCCAGCGCGCCCATGACGCAGCCGGCACCGCCGCCGCCCGCGCACAACTCGAGCGCGCCGCCGAGGCCGGTTTGCCCGTGGCCCATTATCTGCTCGGCCGCTTGAGCGAAAGCGAGGAAGGCGGCGCACCCGTGGCCCGGCGGCATTATGAAATTGCCGGCAAAGCCGGACTCGGCCTGGCCCAGACACGCCTCGGCCTGCAGCTCTATGAGACAGACCCGCTCAATGGCGAGACCTGGCTGCGCCGCGCCGCCCTCGGTGGCGACCCGGAGGCCGCAGCCTGGCTGGGGAATCTATACGCCAATTCCGGCCCACAGAGTGAAGCCGCCTGTTGGTGGCGCCTGGCCGCCGAGCGCGGGCATATTGAAGCAGCGCGCGCCCTCGGCACGCTCTGCCTCACTGGCGGCAATGCGGTGCGCGATCCGGTCGAGGCGGCACGCTGGCTCACAACCGCCGCCGAGGCGGGCCTGCCCGATGCGCAGGCCGCTTTGGCCGAATGCCACGTGAATGGCCGTGGCGTGGCCCGTGACCATGAAGCCGCGTGCAGCTGGTTTCTGCGCGCCGCCGCCGCCGGGCATGCGGGGGCGATGTTCGCCCTTGGCGCGCTGCATAGCGGCGGCTTCGACCTTGCCGAAGACCTCACCACGGCGCGGCATTGGTTCGCCCAGGGCGCCGCCCATAACCACCCGCTCGCCGCCATCATGCTGGCGCGCTACGCCATGCACGGCACTGGTGGCGGGCGCGACATGGCAGCCGCCCGCCACTGGTACGCTCACGCCGCCGCTCTGGGGGTGCCCGCCGCCGCTGAGGAGCTGAGCGCCCTGAACCAGGAAGAGTCCGACCAAGCCACGGAAGCACGGTGAGGCCGTTATTGTTGCGCCCAAGGGCGAAGATGACACGATCTGCATCGCCGATATTCAGCCAGCAGCCCTGATGCGGGCAGGCATTGGCGTAGCCGGCTACCGCACCAGCCTTGCCGCGCAGCCCGACGATGGAAAGGACTTACCCTCGCCGTTGGGGGCCGCGCGGAACAGGCTGAACGGCTTGGCGCTGCCAGGGGCGATGTCGTCCAGCTCGCATATGGCGAAAATTTCCGAGCCATCATCCATGCGCCGATCCTTTGGCCGCTTACCGCCATGTGCGCATGTTCCGTGCCGAGGCTGGCTCAGTGCGACTCCGCAAGCGCCATGGCCTTGATCTGCGCGAACACCTCATCGCCCACGCGCAGGCCCAGCGTATCCCAGGATTTGCGGGTGATGATGGAGAGCAACCGGACCGGCCCTCCCCCCAGCACCAGATTGACATGCGGCCCGCTTCCCGCCTCGGTGGCCAGGATGCGCGCGGGGAACGTGTTCAGCACGCTGCTCTGCACCGGCTGCGTGGTGGCGATGCTGACATCGCTGGCCCGGATGCGCAGGCGGATCGGGCTGCCCGCGGGGCCGAGACGGCCCGGTACGGTAAGGGTCAACCCCGCAGCAGTGCAGCTGGTCAGGTCGTAGGCTTCGTCATATGTTCCGGCCTCAAGTTCCAGCACCACCGCCGCATCCTGCTGCGTGGCGAAGGGCAGGGAGAGGTCGGTGAGCAGCGCTGGCAATGGCCCGGCGGCGGCGATGCGGCCCTCTTTGCGCATCACCACGAGATGATCGGCCAGGCGCTCGATCTCCGGCATGTGATGCGAAACATAGATCATCGGCACGCCAAAGCGGGCGGAGAGTTCGCGCAGCTTCGGCAGGATCTGGTGTGCGCTATCGCGGTCAAGTGCGGCGAGCGGCTCATCCATCAGCATCAGCCGTGGCTGCGCCAGCAAGGCGCGGCCAATGGCGGCACGCTGGCGTTCGCCGCCGGAGAGGGTCGCGGGTGCACGGGCGAGCAGCGGCTCCAGACCGAGGAAGCTTATGACCGAGTCTTCGGTGATGCGCGCCGCACCCCCGCCAACGCGGCGCAGGCCGAAGCGCAGATTCTCCCGGACGGAAAGATGCGCGAACAGGCGCGAATCCTGAAACACCAGTCCCAAAGGGCGCCGATAGGGCGGCAGGAATTTTGGTCCATCCTGCCACACCTCGCTGCCGACGCGCAGGTACCCGCCCGGCAGGCGCAGCAATCCGGCGAGGCAGCGCAACAGCGTGCTCTTGCCGCAACCGGAAGGGCCGAACAGCCCGGTGATCCCCTGGCAGGGGATTTCCAGTGCCGCATCGAGCGTGAATTGCTCCACACGCCCCGAGAATCGCGCGCAAATCATGCGCGCAGCCTCGCCATGCGCTTCTCGGCCAGCAAGGCGATGAGGATGACGATGAAGGAAAACACTGCCATGCCGGCGGCGAGCTCACCCGCCTCGGACCATCGTAGTGTTTCAACATCGTTGAAGATGACGATGGAGAGCAGTTCGGTCTTGCCCGGAATATCGCCGCCGATCATCAGCACCACACCGAACTCGCCAAGCGTATGCGCGAAGCTCAGGATCGTGCCCGCGATGATGCCGCCTTGCGCCAGCGGCAAGGCGACGGAAAAAAACGCATCGAGCGGCGTGGCGCGCAGGGTCAGCGCCGCCTCCCA
>DATIWS010000180.1:0-4920 GCA_035519275.1 Acidocella sp.
ACGCCGGGCCACGAGGATTTCTCCGAGGACACGTACCGCACGCTCACCGCCGTGGACTCGGCGGTGATGGTGATCGACGCGGCCAAGGGCATCGAGCTGCAGACCAAGAAGCTGTTCGAGGTCTGCCGCCTGCGCAATATCCCCATCACCACTTTCATCAACAAGGTGGACCGCGAGGGCCAGAACGCGTTCGAGCTGCTGGACGAGATTGCCAATACCCTGGCGCTGGATATCTGCCCGATGGTCTGGCCCATCGGCATGGGCGGGCTGTTCAAGGGCTGCTACGACCTGCGCAACGACAAGCTGGTTTCCGCCAAGAAGCCGGGCGAAGAGGGTGGCGAGCAGAAATTTGCCATTCCGGCCGACCAAAAAGCGCAGCTGGATGAGGATATCGAGCTGATCCGCGCCGCGTTTCCGGAATTCGACCAGCAATCCTATGCCGAGGGGCATCTGACGCCGGTCTATTTCGGCTCGGCGTTGAAGGATTACTCGGTGCGCGAACTGCTGGAAGGACTGGTCGCCAACGCGCCTCCGCCGCAGCCGCGCGCGGCAGATACGCGGATGGTGGAGCCGGACGAGAACCCGGTGACGGGATTTGTTTTCAAGGTGCAGGCCAACATGGACCCGCAGCACCGCGACCGCATCGCCTTCACCCGCATCTGCTCGGGCAAGTTCACGCGCGGCATGAAGCTGACGCATTCGCGCACGGCCAAGCCGATGGCGATCCAGGCGCCGATCTTCTTCTTCGCGCAGGATCGCTCACTGGCCGAGGAAGCCTATCCAGGCGACATCATCGGCATTCCCAACCACGGCACGCTGCGGGTGGGCGACACGCTGACCGAAGGCGAGAAGCTGCGCTTCACCGGCATCCCGGACTTCGCCCCGGAAATCCTGCGCCGCGTGCGCCTGGCCGACCCGATGAAGGCCAAGCAGATGAAGAAGGCGCTGGAGGATCTGGCGGAAGAGGGCGTGACCCAGGTGTTCCGCCCGATGAACGGCTCGGACTGGATCATCGGCGTGGTCGGCGCGCTGCAGCTGGATGTGCTCTCATCGCGCATTGAGCAGGAATACAACGTGCCTGTGGCGTTCGAGCCGGCGCCATTCGACACGGCGCGCTGGATATTCTCCGAGGATACCGCGCGGCTGAAATTCTTCATCGACGTGAACAAAAGCGCGATGAGCGAGGACCGCGAGGGCGCGCCGGTGTATCTGGTGCGCAATAGCTGGGAGCTGAACCGGATGAAGGAGAATTTTCCGGAAGTCACCTTCTCCGCGACGAGGGAGCGGCGTTAAGCTACGGCCGGGATCGGGCTCAGCTTCTGGGCTAGGGCAACGGCATCGATCGGCGGGCTCATGTAAAATCCCTGGCCTTCGTCGCAGGTCCAGGATTTGAGCATGCCGTAGGCTTTTTCGGACTCGATACCCTCGGCCACCACGCTGTAATCAAGCTCATGCGCGAGGTCGATGAGCGAGCGCACGACCAGCGCGGCGCGCGGATCGGTGCAGATCTTCTGGATGAAGCTCTTGTCGATTTTGATGATGTCCGCGGGCAAATGCGTGATGTAGGAGAAATTGGCGAAGCCGGTGCCGAAATCGTCGAGCGCGATGCGGATGCCGGTGGCGCGCAGGGTTCGCAACTCCTCCAGCACCACCGGGTCGTTGCTGACCAGCACACCCTCCGTGAATTCAAGCTCGATTCGTGACGGTTCGACGCCGTAGCAGTTGAGCAGCTTGGCGACTTGCGCCGAAAAGCCCCGGCGCGTGAGGTTGCGCGGCGAGACATTGATGGCCGTGCTCAGCCGCAGCCCCTTGGCGGACCAGGCGCCAGCCTGGGCGATGGCGTTGCGCAGCACCCATTCGGTGAGGGGGTGGATATGCGCGGTGGCTTCCGCCAGTGGCACGAATTCCGCGGGGGGGACATTGCCGAAGACTGGATGGCGCCATCGCAGCAGTGCCTCGGCGCTGGTGGGCATGCCGCTGGTCATGTCGTATTTTGGTTGGAAGTGCAGGTAGAGCTGGTCCTCCGCCTTGATGGCGGCGGTGAGATGCGTGAGCAGCAGGAAGCCGCGTTGATGCGCCGTGTCGGTCTTGCGGCTGTAGCGCGCCCAGTCCCGGCCGGTGTCCCAGCAGTCCCGCGCGGCGGCGAGCCCGGCGCGAAGCACGAAGGCGGCGTCGGCATCGTGGCAATCGGCCACGCCGAGCGCTATATCCGTAGAGACGGGAATGCTCCCGCAGATGAGCGGCTTGTGGAAATGGTCGTTGATCTTGTGCAGCAGGTCCGGCATCACGCCGAATGGCATGACGAAGGCGAAGCTGAGAAGGCTGATGTGGTAGATGTCGATGGCCGGGTCCATCACCTCACACAGCCGCTCGGCTCCGGCGCGCATGAAATCCTCCGCATGCTCATGCCCGATGGCGCGGAGCAATTCGTCGAACTGTTTGGGAGTGGTCAAAGTGAGCATGACCAGCTGCGCTCCTGGCGTGGCCCGGTAGCTTGCCGTGAATTCCTTGCGGTTCGGCAACCCGGTAATCGGGTCGTGCCTTCCCATGGGCGAAAGCATGCCTTGATGATTCATGCCGTCTTTTCCACTTATCCACTTCGGCTTGATGTCGTGTCGGAGCCTAGCCGCTTATTGCTTGCCGCGAGATTAATGGACGGCATTTAATGAATTCGCAGGCTGCGTGTAAATACCTTCAGAATCAAAACATTAATAGTTGAACTGATAGGTGAGGCCGACGCTGCTGCTCTGCCCGCCGCTGGTGGTAGAGGTTCCGGTGGAGGTTTGCAGCTTTAACCCCTTGTACAGATTTATTTGTACATTGGCCTGCGTGCCCTGGCCGTTGGTGGCCTGGGTGGCGCCGACATACACCCCCGGCGCGACATAACGCCCCGCCTGCAGCGACGGCAGGCCAGACGTGCCGCTGCTGCCGATGGAAAGCTCATCCAGCCCCAGCACGTTGCGCATCTTGTCCAGCGGGTTGAGCCCGGCCCCCAGCCCGGAGAGCTGCGCCAGCGCGGCGGCGAGCGAGGCGGCCTGGAACGGGGAGAGGTTGGACGTGCTTACGCCGAACAGCAGACGGGCCAGGATTTCATCCGAGGGCAGAGGCGGGGTGCTGGTGAGGGTGATGGTGGGCTTGTTCGCCGTGCCGCCAACGATGAGCGTGGCCGTGGTGCCGTCGGCTGTGGTGGTGGTGGCTTCCAGGTCCAGCGCGGGTACGAAGCCGGCGCCGGTGAAGCTGATCCGTCCCTGGGTGAATTGGAGCGTCTTGCCGGCCAAGGTATATTCGCCGCGGATTAGGTTGAACCCGCCTTCGGGCGCGGGCGCGGCGGCGGTGCCGCCAAGCACGACATGCCCGCCGAGCACGGCGAACAGTCCGTCGCCACGCACGAAGATCTGGTCCTTGGCGGTGATGTCCAGCGCCAGGGCGATGGGCGGCGGCGGAGCGGGCGGCGGCGGCACCGCCTCGCCCGCGCGAAGGATGCGCAGCCTGGCCACGCTGGGTGGCAGCGCGCGGGGGATGTTGATCGTCGCCTTGGTGATGGTGAGCTTGCCCGAGAGCGCCATCTGCCCCCGTAGCGTGCCTTGCAAGGCGAGATCGCCGTTCAGTGTTTCCGTCACGAGGTCCGATGCCGTGGGGGTGGCGTTGTCGGCATGCAGCGCGATGTTGAAGGGTATGCCGGGAGCGGCAAGGTCCAGCCTGCCCTGGCCGGTGATCTGTCCCTGGCCAGCCTGGGCGGTGACCGATTGCAGCGTGAGGCTCTGCCCGTCGGCCAGGAATTGCGCCTGGATATGGGTGAGGTTGAGGCCTGTGCCGATATTCTGGACGCTGCCATTGGCCAAGGTGAGCGTGCCGGTGGCACGCGGGGCGGAGAGCGGGCCGGTGAGGTACAAATGGGTCTCGGCCGTGCCGCGCGTGGTGGTGCCCTGGGCGGCAATGATGGCGTCCAGCAGGCGCAGGTCCGTTGTGCCGTCGAGACGCAGGTTGAACCCGGAATTGGCGCGCAGGGGCACGCCGCCCCGGGCCGTCAAGGTGAGGCTGGGTCCGGCGTTCAGGGCGAGATCGACGTTGGCTGCGCCCGCGGCAAGGCTGGCGGTGCCAGTGAGGCTGGCCGGGGGCAGGGCGGCGGCGTTGCCGGTGCGCAGGTGCAGGCCCTGGGCGTTCAGGGTGAGCTTGCCGCCCGGGGCGGCCAGCGTGCCGTTGAGGTTGGCGCTGGCGGAGACGGTGCCGGTGGCGTCCAGGCTGGGGTCGAAGAGTTTCACCACGGAGAGCGGCAGGTTCTGTATTTGCGCGGTGGCGGCGAGGCGCGGGGTGAGCGTGCCGTCCAGGCCAACGCGCCCGCCAGCCAGGGCAAGGGAAAGATGGCGGATGGCAACCCCGTTCTTGGCTGTGACGTCCGCCGGGCCGAGCAGCGCCGGCTCCAGCCCGTGCCAGGAGCTGGTGAACTGCGTGAGACGGACGCTGCGGGCTGGGACGTTCAGCGTGGCGGCGAGGCTGGCGCTGGCCGGGGCGGAAGCCAGGCTGGCGCATTGCAGCTGGGCTTGCAGGGCGAGCGCGTCTTGCGGTCCTTGCGCGCGTAAAGTGCCGTCAATGGCGCCGAGCCCGGGCAGGCCGAGCAGCTGTTTGGCAGTGAGGTTGAGCTTGAACGCCTGCCCATTGGGATGCGCGAGGCTGAGACTCGCCGCGCCGCGCAGCTTGAGCGGGAGGAAGGGCGCGAAATCCTGCAAGGCGGTGATGGCGATATTCGCCGTGCCGGTGGGCATGCTCTCGCCCGGGGCGAGGCGCAGATCCGCCATGGCGTCGAGCGAGCGCCAGCGGGCGGTGGTGATCTCGAGCGCGGCGTTGCCGGTTTCATCGCTGGTGAGGGCGGCATCGAGCATGAGCGGGAAATTTTCCAGCGCGCCGCTGCCTTTGAGCGTG
>DATIWS010000181.1:0-5652 GCA_035519275.1 Acidocella sp.
TCCGGAGGCGTCAGAAAAAAGCTCAGTACCACCAGGAAAACGCATCCCACGGTGACGCCCCAGACGCCGCGCGGCCGACAGAAGCGCGCGGCCAACAGCACGACCACGACGTAGAGCGTGGCAAAGGTGATATCGACGGGCGTGGCCGTGTCGGCGATGAAGATCGCGATGGCGAGTACAGCAGTCACGATCCAAAGGAGGTAGGACGAGGCACCTCGCAGTAAGGACGTCTGCGTCATCATCGAGCTCCGCTTCCGGTGGTTTCGCGCCGGCTGCCAGCTTGCCTTTGCAGTTTAGAACGTGCCGTGCGCGAACTCAACATGTGTTGCAAACCCTGGTTTTCCGTAAGCACCGTTTCCTTAACCCTCTGTGAATTTTTGTTTGGATATCGGATTGTGGTGTCATGGATGATGCCTCGGACGCGAGCCCCGGGTCTAAGATCATCGAATCGGCTCAAATTAGGGCTCTCCGGCGGCCTCTTGGCCCCTACACGCCTCGGACGGGATGGTCTATTTGGAGCATGCGAGTAGTTTGTGGGGCGAACATGATGCCAGCTTCATTGATGCATCGCTTTCGGTTGCGTCTGCGTTGGCACCAGCAAGGCCAAGGAAGTGAAGGCGCCGCTGTCCGACATAATCCAGCTTCTCAACCAGAGCTTCAGAACGAGCTTCACCGTAACAGCCCAGAAGCCGGCGGCGATGGCGATTGATGCCACCTCGCCCGCCGGCGAGTCGATCCATGGATCAGCATGACACGTGGGCGGCACTGCAGGCCGAAAACGCCCGCCTGATCGCGTTGCTCGAATCCCACGGCATCGAGTGGCGGTTGCCGCATTTGATTGCCCCTGTGACGCGGGAACCAGAACCGTCAAATCTTTCCACTGCTAAGAAGGTGGCTCTGTTTCGCGCATTTTTTCGAGGTCGTACGGACGTCTATCCGGTCCGCTAGGAAAGCAAGACCTCAGGCAAATCGGGCTACGCGCCGGCCTGTGCCAACGAGTGGCGCGCCGGGGTCTGTGAGAAACCGCGCATCAAGTGCGGCGACTGCAGTAATCGCCTACTGAGCCCGCTGTCCGACGCGGTGATCTACAGCCATCTGGCTGGCGAACACACGGTCGGCGTGTATCCTCTGCTGGAAGACGACACCTGCTACTTCTTGGCGGTCGATTTCGATGAGGCGGATTGGCGGGGGGATGCGCGCGCCTTCATGCAATCCTGCAATGAACTTGGCGTGCCGGCTTCACTGGAGGTTTCCAGATCCGGCCAGGGCGCGCATGTAAAGCTGGCGGGACCAATGCCAACATCGCTGACCGTAACGCTGGCGAATTTGATCTACTTCGAGAAAGCTCAACTGCCGCAAGCGCTGGCCAACGTCTGATCCGGCTCGCCGCCTTCCAGAACCCCGAATTCTATAAAGCACAAGCGATGCGGATGTCAGTGTGGGACAAGCCTAGCGTCATTGGCAATGCCGAGAACTATCCTCTGCACATTGCTTTGCCACGGGGCTGCCTCGATGCCGCACGAGCCCTTCTGCGCGAAAACGGCATTGCGTGCGAGTTGCGTGACGAACGCTTCATCGGTGAGCCTATCGACGTGGCCTTCGCCGGCGCCTTGCGCCTCGACCAGGAGACGGCCGTCTCGGCCATGCTGCATCACGACATAGGCGTGCTGTGCGCGCCGACGGCCTTCGGCAAGACGGTCATGGCCGCTGCGATGATTGCGCGCCGGGCTGTGACCACCTTGGTGCTGGTGAATCGCACCGAACTGCTCAAGCCAGTGGCAGGAACGCCTGCAAGTCTTCCTGGGCGTCGGCAAGGGGATGGTCGGCACCGTCGGCGAAGGCAAGGCAAAGCCCACGGGCAAGATAGACGTCGCAGTGATGCAATCGCTATCGCGGCAGGGAGAGGTCAATCCGCTGGTCGAGAACTACGGGCAGGTAATCGTGGACGAGTGCCATCACGTCGGTGCCATTTCCTTTGATGCCATCCTGAAGCGAACGAAAACGAAGTACGTGCTCGGCCTGACAGCAACGCCGATACGCCGCGATGGTCAGCAGCCGATTATCTTCATGCAGTTTGGGCCGGTCCGGTACACGGCGGCCAAGCCTGCTGGCGCGCCGCACGATTTGGAAGTGGTGCCACGGTCGCGCATTTCTCGGATCGACCTGCCATCCGAAGCCGGTATCCAGGACGTATTCCGGCATCTTGCCAATGACCAGACCCGGACCGAAGCCATCGCTGCCGAAGTCCATGACGCCTTCCAGCAGGGCCGCAAGGTGCTCATGCTGACTGAGCGCACCGAACATCTCGATGCCATTCGGGTAGCATTGACTGGGCGTATCCCCGACCCGTTTGTGCTGCACGGCCGGATGTCCAAGAAGCAGCGTGCAGCGCTGATCACAGCACTGAACGCCTTGCCGCCCGACGTTCCGCGCGTGTTGCTGGCCACGGGAAAATTAGTCGGAGAAGGCTTCTACCACCCGCCCTTTGATACCCTGGTCCTGGCAATGCCCGTCTCTTGGAGCGGCACACTGCAGCAGTACGCCGGTCGCCTGCACCGAGAGCACGCAAGCAAAACCGATGTGCGCATCATAGATTTCGTCGACACCGGGCATCCAGCGCTTCTACGGATGTGGGATAAGCGCCGGCGCGGCTACCGGGCGATGGGATACCGAATGGGGGCTGAGACATCCGAAGCTTGATGAGGTGAGGTGCTGTTCGTCTAGCCAATTGGGCGAAGTTGAAGCCCACATCCTGCGCAAATCCTCCCTCCTAACTTCCCCCCAAAATCCCCCCGGGTGACCTGCGGCTACTGTGGGCGATCTGCGGTCACTGAGGGATGCCGCCCGGTCAGGGCGTATTCCGCGCCGTGGCAGCGACGGGTCAACGAGGGCTATCACGCCCGATCAAGGGGACTTTGTTAACCAATCGAAACCCACTACGAATCTGAGGGCCAGGAGTTCGAATCTCTTCGGGCGCGCCACGAAATTCCTTGAAAATCAAACGAAAGCGGGGCGGCCTGCGCAGACTTGCCCGCTGGCGTTTTGGGGCGGCCCACCGCATGCCCACCGCTGGCCCCATTTCGCCGCCGATCTACCCGTGGGATGTGCTCCCTACCATGATCGCCGCTACCGAGAGCCGATCACTCTTTCCGTATCCTGCGTCGCATGGCCTGCGGCGGTTGGCCAAATGCGCGCAGAAAGGCCCGGCGCATGCGTTCAGGGTCACGGAAGCCAACGGCCTCGGCGACGGTCTCGATCGGCGCAACGGAGTGCTCAACACGCTCGCGCGCCGCTTCCAGCCGCAGACGCTCAACCGCCTTGGCCGGGCTCATGCCCACCGATTGGGTGAATGCCCGCGAGAAATGGCGCGGGCTCATCGCAGCCTGTGCGGCCAGCACCTCGACAGTCAACCGCTCGCCAAGATGGCTTCGTATCCAACCGAGCAGCTCCACAAAGCGCCCCTCGCCACCGCCCATGTCGAGCAGGGCCGAGAATTGCGACTGCCCGCCCGGTCGGCGATAATAGACCACCATCTCCTGCGCCACCCGCCGGGCAACAGACTCGCCCAGATCCTCGGCGATGAGGGCAAGGGCGAGATCGATGCCGGCCGTAATCCCGGCCGAGGTCCACACGGCTCCGTCACGGACATGGATGGCGTCGGGCTCCACTCGGACACGCGGAAACAGCCGGGCAAGCTGCTCAGCCCGCCGCCAATGGGTCGTTGCACGCCGTCCATCCAGCAGCCCCGCCGCCGCCAGCAGGAACGCGCCAGAGCAGACGCTGCACACCCGCCGCGTAGTCTGGCTTTGCGCCTGTAGGAGGGGGCGGGTTTTCGGGCAGTGCATGGCCTGCTCGCTGCCTTGGCCGCCTACCACGACAAGCGTGTCCAGCGTGCCCACGGCTTGGCCGGGCGCACTGGCGAGCGCCACGCCCGAAGAGGACGGGACGAGTCCGCCGGCGACGGAGAGCAGCGCCAGCTCGTACCCACCACCGGCCAAGCGCGTGGCGATCTCGAAGGCCGCGATCGGTCCCGTGGCGTCGAGTATCTGAAAGTCCGGATAGAGCAGGATGCCGATGCGCCGGGTCATGGCCCGAAATGAGGGATCATTGTCATTTCGTCAAGCGGCGTGGTGTAGGAGAGTGGCGGCGTTGTCTTCGGAGATGATCCATGTCTCAACCGCCGTTCCGTATCGTCTTTGCCGTCTATCCCGGCATGACCCAGCTCGACTTCACCGGGCCGCACCAGTTCCTCTCGCGCCTGCCGGGCAGCGAGACCGTGGTGGCCAGCCGCAACGGCGGCGAAGTGCCCAGCGAGGGGCTGGTGTTTGCGCATACCGCCCGCCTCGCCGACCTGTCCGGCTGCGCCCTCCTTTGCGTGCCTGGCGGCGTGAACGCGCTGGACGCAGCTCTGGACGAGGGCTTCATGAACGAAATTCGCCGGCTGGCCGCAGGCGCGCGCTACGTCACCTCGGTCTGCACGGGCTCGCTCATCCTGGGAGCGGCGGGACTACTGCGGGGGCGGCGCGCGGCCTGTCACTGGGCCTGGCGCGATCTCCTGCCGCTGTTTGGCGCCATTCCGGACAAAGGCCGCGTGGTGCGGGACGGCCACATCATCACCGGTGGCGGCGTGACCGCAGGCATCGACTTCGCGCTGACGGTGCTGGCCGAAATCTGCGGCGCGGACTTCGCACAGACCCTTCAGCTCGGGCTCGAATACGCCCCTGCCCCACTCTTCACCGCTGGCCGGCCCGAGGACGCCCCACCCGCGATCCTCGCTGCCTACCGCCAGCGCCTGGCCCCTCTGGCCGGCGCGCGCGAGACCCAGGCCAAAAAGGCCGCCGCGCGCCTTGCCACACTTGCTTGAGAAAGAGCACCGCATGATCCGCCCGCCCCTACCTCGCTTCGACCCGGAAACCGCCGCGCGCAAGGCCCGCCTAGCCGAGGATGCGTGGAACAGCCGCGACCCGGAAAAGGTCGCCATGGCCTACACGGCCGACAGTTCTTGGCGGAACCGCGTGGAGTTCATCAACGGCCGCGCGGAGATCATCGCCTTCCTCACCCGTAAATGGGCACGAGAGTTGGAGTACCGGCTGATCAAGGAGGTCTGGGGCTTCCACGAAAACCGAGTGGCGGTGTGCTTTGCATATGAATGGCATGACGAGGCCGGCCAGTGGTTCCGCTCCTATGGCAACGAGCTTTGGGAGTTCGACGCGGCAGGACTGATGCGCCGCCGCATCGCCTCGATCAACGATCTTGCCATCCGCGCCGATCAGCGCCTGTTCCATTGGCCACTTGGCCCGCGGCCGGGCGACCATCCAGGCCTCCCCAGCCTTAATCTATAAAATATACTATTGGAGCCTGCTTTGCCGTCCGTCCACCGGTATGGCTGGCGCAGAGCGCCGCGGAAGGTGATGCGAGGCTCAGCCCGGTTTCCAGCTCTTCCTTCCGCCAAACTTCCGTCTCGTCATGTCCTCTCTCCGGTTCCTGGGTCACGATCTTATCCTCGTGTCCACGAAACCAGCAGCAGCTCAGGCCTGGTATCTCGCCGACGCCTCGGGCCTGCTGACGATCACGCCACTCCTGCTGAGCTGGACAAATCCGCCCTTCTGGACCGCAGGCGCAGGCCATGTCGCATTTCAAACGCTCGCGCTC
>DATIWS010000182.1:0-5671 GCA_035519275.1 Acidocella sp.
ACGGCGGCCTTGCGGATTTCAGCCATCACACGCGCTCCAGAATGGTGGCGATGCCCTGGCCGCCGCCGATGCACTGCGTGGCCAGCGCGTAGCGGCCGCCGGTGCGGGCCAGCAGGCTGGCGGCCTTGCCGGTGATGCGCGCGCCGGTGGCGCCAAGCGGATGGCCGAGCGAGAGCGCGCCGCCATCGATGTTCACCTTCTCCACATCCAGGCCGAGGTCACGGATGCAGGCGAGGGATTGCGAGGCGAAGGCCTCGTTCAGCTCGATCACGTCGAGGTCGGCGGCGGAGATCCCGGCGCGGGCCAGGGCCTTCTTTGTGGCGCCAATGGGACCAATGCCCATGATCTCGGGCGCGCAGCCGGAGACAGCGCTGGCCTTGATGCGCGCCAGCTTCTTCAGCCCGTGCTTATCGGCATAGGCCTCGGAGCACACCAGTACGGCGGCGGCGCCGTCGGTCAACGGGGAGGAGGTGCCGGCCGTCACCGTGCCGTTGACGTCGAAAGCCAGCTTCAGCCCGGCCAGCGTCTCGGCGGTGGTGTCGGGACGCGGGCAGCCATCAGCCTCCACCACGCCAGCCTTGGTGGTGATGGGCACGATCTCGTCCTTAAGGTTCCCGGCGGCGATGGCCGCGGCAGTACGCTGCTGGCTGCGCACGGCGAACGCCTCCTGCTCGGCGCGGGAGATGCCCCACTTGCGGGCCACGTTCTCGGCGGTGTCGCCCATGCCGATGTAAGCGGCGGGAACTTTCTCGACCAGCGCCTTGTTCGGCAGCACGTTGTAGCCGCCCATCGGCACGCGGCTCATGCTCTCCATGCCGGCGGCGATGAACACCTCGCCCATGCCCGCCGCGATATGCCCGGCGGCGATGTGCACCGCCTGCATCGAGGAGCCGCAGAAATGGTTCACCGTGTAGCCGGCGACGCTCTGCGGCAGCCCGGTCAGCAAGCCCACGAGGCGGGCGACGTTGAGGCCCTGCTCCCCCTCGGGAAACGCGCACCCCATGACCAGGGCCTCGATCTCCTCGGGCTTCACGCCGCTGCGCGCGACCAGTGCTGCAATTGTCTGCGCCGCGAAGTCGTCCGACCGCACGCGGGCAAGCTGGCCCTTGGGCGCGGGGGTGAAGGGGGAGCGGGCATAGCCCGCGATGACGGCGTTGCTCACAGTGATCTCCGTTATTGACTGGCTACTCGGTTTTATCGGCGGCTTTTCTCGCCTTGCGCGGGGATTTTGCGTCCACGGTCCGCAGCGCGTCCTCGGCATGGCGCTCTAGGCCGCGCAGGTCGACGAGCGTCTCCTCCAGCGCCTGGCGCTGTTCCTCCAGCCGCTGGATGCGGCTCCGCACCAGCTTCAGCAGCGCCTTGTTCTGCTGCACCATGGACGGGTCGATATCGTAAAGCTCTAGATATTCCCTGATCTCGCGGATGGAGAAGCCGAGCCGCTTGCCGCGCAAGATCAGGATCATGCGCGCGCGTTCCCGCTGCGTATAGACCCTCGTATTACCAGCGCGCTCGGGGGCGATCAGCCCCTGCGCCTCGTAGAAATGCAGCGTCCTCACCGTGACCCCCAACTCGGCGGCGAGCTGGGTCACGGTATGGAACGGATGCTCTTCTTGCTGCATCGCGTCATCTCCTCGCCGCTCGGCGGACCGGGGCGTCCGGTCCGCCTTGCTGCGTCAAGTTACACGCTTTTGCTTTCTTTCTTTAAAACTTCGCCGTCAGGCCAGCGGTCACGCTGTTGGCGGAGAGGTCGTAATTGCCGGTGATCGTGCCAGCCGCGGCGCCGGCGGAGTTGTTGATGCTCCCGCCCGGCGAGAACAAATGCAGATAGGCGATCTGCAGCGTTGTGCTGGGCAGCACCTTGTACTGCATGCCGATACCGAGATCATAACGGTTGGAATCCGGGATGCGCGTTGTGCGGTTGGAATCTGTCACCGGTGATTCGTCATAGGCAAAGCCGCCTTGCAGCAATATCTTATCGGTCAGCTGATAGTTGGCGCCGACGCCAACATACCAGCTGTTACGCCAGTTCTCATAGACGATGGTGGACGGCGTACCATTGGTGTGAGTGATGTCCAGCTTGTCGAACAGCGACCAATCGGTCCATTCAACGCTGCCCACCAGCGCGAGCTTAGGCGTGACCTGGTGGTAGATACCGACACTCAGCGAATCCGGCAAAGTAACATTGGTCCTGTTGCCGGTATTGAGGTGCTGCAGAAAGGCAACGAGTGGCGGCGCAACGGAGTAGCTCGACGGTACGGTGATCTTCGTTTCACCGCTGATATTATGCCTGATCTGCGAGCGGTAGTCGATGCCGACGCGAGTCGCGTCGTCAAACTTGTAGAGCACACCGAGATTGTAGCCAAAGCCGATATTATTGCCGTGAACATCGGCGAACGCATCCTGCCCCGTCACCGGACTCAGCGGCGTGTCAATCGCTGACGTCAAACGTGCATTGAAATAATCGAAATTCGGACCGCCGCCGATGGAGACATGGTCGTTCACCTTATACGACAGCGCCATCCCGAGATTGATGTCGGTAACGCTGGTGACCAGGCTCTGATAGCGGCCAACGAAATCGTCCCCATAGCCGATACGCTGACCAAATGGCGCAGTTAAGGAAAAGCCGAGCCGCCACGCCGGCGCCAGCTTGAAGACAAAGAACGACGCCCCCGAGGCAGCCGGAGCGATGTTGTTGTTGTTCGAGTGGCCCATAATGCCGGTCACGTTACCGCCGGTGACCGGGTCGGTGGCCGTGCCGTTGAACTTCACGGTGGGGTCGATAAAGCTCAACCCGGTGGTGAACTCGTTATCCTCCAGCAACGCCATGCCGGCCGGGTTGGTCCAGACGGTGCTGGCGTCATAGGCCTTGGCTGGGCCGCCTGAGAAGGCGTTGCCCATCGAATCGGAAGTCGCCTCGCGCAGGCCGTAGCCGGACGCAAAGGCCGGACCAGCCGCGCCAAGTGCAGCCACAATCGCGAGCGCCGAAACCTGGGAAAACCCGTTATATTGACTTCTCTTCACTAACATTTTTTTGGTTCCTCCTTATCCCTGTTGACATTTTACGGCATTGTCAGCCGGTTGTTGCTTAGGGTAGTAAGCCTACGTATTGTGTATGTACCATATGAAATGGGAATGGAAATGCAAGCGAATTTCAACATTGGCTTCAAAAAATTTTGGGCTCGTTTGACTGTTATACTAGCGGTTGTACCGGCGGTGGCGTGCCTCGCCTGGTCCGTGCCGGCGCGGGCGCAATCGCAGGACGTGCAGGGCTGGTGGGTGGATGGGTCCGGCAAGGCCGGGATCTTCATCTCCCCCTGCGACGGGCAGCTCTGCGGCAAGGTCGAATGGCTGCGCGTCCCGCTGGACAAGGCCGGCAAGCCGAAGACCGACATCCATAACGACAACCCGGCCTTACGCCCGCGCCTGCTCTGCGGACTGCCGATTCTCGGAGGCTTCAAGCCGGGCAACGACGGCAGTTGGCGCGGCGGCTGGATCTACGATCCGGAGAGCGGCAACACTTATAAGTCGGTGATGCATGTGGGCGATGACGGCAAGCTGCATGTGCGCGGCTTTATCGGCATCACGCTCATCGGCCGTTCTACGGTGTGGTCCAAGCCGGCCACGCCGCCCACGCCCTGCACCGGCGGATAGGCACGAGCCCCCTGCCATTGGGCGCGAAATCGCTCTATGAGCCGTGGCGGGGACTATGATGCGTGACTTTGACGAGGTTTGGCTGAGCGGGCTGGCGGCGCTGGAAACCGCCGGGCGCCGCCGGCGGCTGCGCGTGGCGGACAGGCTGCCTGATGGCCGGGTGCGGGTGGATGGCGGCCGGACGCTGCTCGATTTCTCCTCGAACGATTACCTGGGCCTGTCGCACCATCCGGCGCTGATCCGCCGGGCCTGCGCCTATGCGGAACGCTGGGGCGTGGGGGCCGGGGCATCGCGACTCGTGGCCGGGAATTTACCGCCCTTCCCCGAGATCGAGTCCAAGCTCGCCACGGCCAAGGGCACGGAGGCGGCGCTGATCCTCGTCTCCGGCGTGCAGGCGAACCTGACGCTGCTGCCCGCTTTGCTCGATGCCCGGTATCTTGGTGCGGAACCGCTCGTCTATGCCGACCGGTTGAACCATGCCAGCCTGATCCAGGGCTGTATCGGCGCCGGGGTGAAGCAGATCCGCTTCCGCCATAACGATCTCGGCCATCTGGAAGAGCTGCTGGAACGCGACAAGGACTCGCCGCGCCCGCGCTTCATCGTCACCGAGAGCGTGTTCAGCATGGATGGCGATTGCGCCGCCGTCCCGGCGCTGAAGGCGCTGGCGGAGCGTTACGGCGCGTTCCTGTACCTCGACGAGGCGCATGCCACCGGCGTGCTGGGCGAAAATGGCTTCGGGCTGGCGCATGGGCTGCGCCAGGGGCTGGCCATGGGCACGTTCAGCAAGGGGCTGGGCGGATTCGGGGCCTATGTGGCGTGTTCGGCGGCGCTGCGCGAGTATCTGGTGAATCGCTGCGGCGGCGTGATCTACGCTACCGCCCTGCCCCCGGCCGTGCTGGGGGCCATGGACGCGGCGCTGGATCTGGTCCCTGCCCTGACCACCGAACGCGCGCACCTTGCCCGCATGGCGGCGGGTTTCCGCGCCGCGCTCAACGCCGCCGGGCTGGATACCGGCGCCTCCGCGACGCAGATCGTGCCGCTGATCCTGGGCGGCGAAGACCGCACCATGGGCGTTGCCCGCGCGCTGGAGGCGGAAGGATTCCTGGCCGTGGCCATCCGCCCGCCGACGGTGCCCGCGGGGACCAGCCGCATCCGCTTCGCCCTCTCCGCCCGGCACAGCGAGGCGGATATCGCCGCCCTGACCGAGGCCGTCATCCGGCTGGCCCGCGCCGCATGAAGCCGCTGCTGCTGCTCGTGCATGGCTGGGGATTCGATGCCGGGTTCTGGGTCCCGCTGCGCGCGTGCTTCGCGCCGGAGGAGACGCTGGCCTGGGATCTGGGGTTTTTCAGCCAACCCGCGCAACCCGCGCCACCGCCAGGGCGGAAGGTGCTGGCGGTGGGGCATTCCTTCGGGCTGCTCTGGCTGCTGCGCCAGCGCCCTTTGCCCTGGCAGGGGCTGGTGGCCATCAACGGGTTTTCCCGCTTCGCCCGGGGCGAGGATTTCGCCGTTGGCATCCCCCCGCGCGTGCTGGATCGCATGCGGGCGCGCCTGGGGACATCGCCCGCCGAGGTGGTGAGTGAGTTCCGCGCCCGCCAGGGCTGTGCCGCGCCCCTGCCCGGCACACCCTGCACCGAAACGCTCGCCGCCGGTTTGCAGGGGCTCGCCAGTTGGGATGCGCGCCCCGCCCCGGTGACCGCCGCGCTCTGTGGCCGCCAGGATGGGCTTGTCTCCGCCGCGATGAGCCGCGCCTGTTTCCCCGAGGAGCGGATTGTCTGGCATGAGGGCGGGCATCTGCTGCCGCTGGAAACCCCTGAATGGTGCGCGGCACGGCTGCGCGATGTGCTGGAACGCTTATGAGCCACAAATCCCGCATCGCCACCGCCTTCACCCGCCAGGCCGCGGCATATGACAACGTGGCCGCCGTGCAGCGGGAGGTGGCGCGGCGTCTGGCACGGCGGATCGTCAACCGCCTGCCCGCTCCGCCCGCGCGTATCTTGGAGATCGGCTGCGGCACCGGGCT
>DATIWS010000183.1:0-6505 GCA_035519275.1 Acidocella sp.
CCGGCATCCACGAAGGACACATGCGCGTTGGGCGCGCCGCCATAGGTGGCGGAGGCGCCGGAGAAGAGTTTGGATTCGGAAATCACCTGGGCGTGGATCTCAAGCCCGACGACGACTTCCCAAATGCCGGTGCGGCCTTCCAGCGTATAAGCCATTATTTTGCTCGCAGTTCAGGCAGGGCCGAGAAGCCCGCCGCGTTCTCGATCGCGGCGGAGACCGCGAAAACAGTTTCTTCGTCAAAATGCTTGCCGATGACCTGCAGGCCAAGCGGCAGCCCCTCGGCGTTCAGCCCGGCGGGGATGCTCATGGCGGGAACACCGGCGAGCGAGGCAGGCACGGTGAACACGTCGTTCAGGTACATGGTCACCGGGTCGTCCATCTTCTCGCCCAGGCCGAACGCGGCCGATGGCGCGGTGGGGGTGAGGATGGCGTCCACCTTGGCGAAGGCGTTGGTGAAATCGCGCAAAATCAGGTTCCGCACCTTCTGCGCCTTCAGGTAATAGGCGTCGTAATACCCATGGCTCAGCACGTAGGTGCCGATCATGATGCGGCGCTTCACCTCGGCGCCGAAACCGGCGGCGCGGGTGCGCTCATACATGTCGATCAGGTCCACGCCATCGACGCGCTTGCCGAAGCGCACGCCGTCGTAGCGGGCGAGGTTGGAAGACGCCTCCGCCGGCGCGACGATGTAGTACACCGCGAGACCGTACTTGGTGTGGGGCAGGGAGATGTCGACGATCTCGGCACCCTGCTCGCGCAGCCAGGTGATGCCCTTGTCCCAGAGGGCCAGGATTTCCGGGTTGGTGCCTTCAAGCCGGTATTCCGCCGGGATGCCGATCTTCAGCCCCTTCACGCCCCGGTTCAGCGCGGCGGTGAAATCGGGCACCTCGCGCTGGGCGGAGGTGGAGTCCTTCTCATCGAACCCGGCCATGGCGTTGAGCAGGATGGCGCAGTCCTCGACATTGCGCGCCATCGGTCCCGCCTGGTCGAGCGAGGACGCGAAGGCGACGATGCCCCAGCGCGAGCAGCGGCCATAGGTCGGCTTGATGCCGGCGAGGCCGGTGAAGGATGCCGGCTGGCGGATGGACCCGCCCGTGTCGGTGCCCGTGGCGGCCAGCGCGATTCGCGCGGCCACGGCGGCGGCGGAACCGCCCGAGGAGCCGCCGGGGACCAGCTTGGCATCCGGGTCGCTCACGCGCTTCCAGGGGTTCTCCACCGGGCCGTAGCCGGAGGTGATGTTGGAGGAGCCCATGGCAAACTCGTCCAGATTCGCCTTGCCCAGCATCACCGCGCCAGCCGCTTTCAGCTTGGCGGAGACGGTGCTCTCATAAGGCGGGATGAAGGGTTCCAGGATCTTGCTCGCCGCCGTGGTGCGCACGCCCTCGGTGCAGAACAGGTCCTTCATGGCGATGGGAATGCCGGTCAGCGCCGTGGCCTCACCTGCGGCGATGCGCGCATCGGCGGCCTGCGCCTGCTCCAGCGCCAGCTCCGGCGTGGTGGTGATGTAGGCGTTCAGGCGCGGGTTCAGCGCGGCCACGGCCTCGTTATAGGCCTTGGTCAGCTCCACCGCGGAAATCTCTTTTGCCGCGAGCTTCTTGGCCGCGCCGGCAATCGTCAGGTCAAAAATGCTCATTCCACCACTTTCGGCACGGCAAAGAAGTTGTGCACCCGGTCCGGGGCATTGGCGAGAATTTGCTCGGCGACCTCACCGTCGGAGACGAAGTCCTCCCGCTGGCGCAGCGCCATCTGTGCGCCGCCGGAGAGCGGCTCCACGCCGTCCACGTTCACCTCGCCCAGCTGCTCGACATAGCCGAGAATGGCGTTGAGCTCGGATTGCAGGGTCTCGACCTCGGTATCATCGACCCGTATCCGGGCCAGTCTCGCAATACGGCGTACCGTTGCGGCATCCAGCGACATTTTTGCCTCATATCTATTGGCTTGAAAATCCGGGCGGACCATACAGGCCGTCATGCCCCTCTACAACCTCGTCGATTTTTCCGCCCATCTCGCCCCCGGCGCGCGGCTTTTGGGGGTGGACCCCGGCTCCAAGCGCATCGGCATCGCACTCTCGGACGTGAACCGGCAGATCGCCAGCCCCTACGCCACGCTGGCGCGGGGCAAGCTGAAGCAGAACGCCGCCGAGATTTCAGCCATCGCCGCGCGGGAAGGGGTAGGGGGGCTGATCGTCGGCCTGCCGCTGGATGCGGAGCAGAAGCTCGGCCCCCGGGCCCAGGCGGCGCGGGACTGGGCGCATGGCTTGAGCGCCGCCACCGGCCTGCCCGTGGCCATGGTGGATGAGAGCTTCACCACGGCCGAGACGCATGAACGGCTGATCGAGGCCGGGGTGAGCCGGGCGCGGCGGGACGAGATTATTGACAAGCTCGCCGCCCAGGCCATCCTGCAAAAGGCGCTGGACGCCTTGCGTGGCTAGAGCCTGATCGCGTCTTTTATCCGAAAACCTTGCTCCAGTTCCGCCGCAGCGCCGCGTCCACCTCGTTCAGGGGCACTTTCACGCCCAGAGCGTGCAGGCTTGTCACCCCATGCTCGCGGATGCCGCAAGGCACGATTCCAGTAAAATGCCCGAGGTCCGGGTTCACGTTCAGCGCCAGCCCGTGCCAACTCACCCAGCGTGTGACCCGCACGCCGATGGCGCCGATTTTCTGCTCCTCGCCATTGGGGCGAACCACCCATATGCCAACGCGTCCGTCTCGGATTTCCCCTTTCACCCCGAATTCCTTCAGCGTCTCAATCACCCAGCGCTCCAGCCCGGCCACGTAGCAGCGCACATCCCGCGCCGGGATGGTGCCATGCGGGCGGGTGAGGTCGAGCATCACGTAGGCCACGCGCTGGCCGGGGCCGTGATACGTCCACTGCCCGCCGCGCCCGGCCTTGTAAGTGGGGAAGCGCTCGGCATCCTGCAGGTCCTCGGCCTTGGCCGAAGTGCCGGCGGTGTAAAGTGGCGAGTGCTCCACCAGCCAGACCAGCTCTTCCGCCGTTCCTTCGCGGATTGCGGCGGCCCGTTCCTGCATGCGCTGGAGGGCTGCGTCATAATCAGTGTGCCCGAGAGTGGTTTCCCAGGTTGCAGGACTAAAATTCATCGTCTATAGGCTCCCGGCGCCGTGCTCTCGCATGGCAGTTTCCTACGTGCGGTCGTGGCGAAATGGTAGACGCGCAAGCTTGAGGTGCTTGTGGGGGAAACCCCTTGGAAGTTCGAGTCTTCTCGACCGCACCAATTTCTCTCCTTAGAAAAACAGAAAAACACCTAACGGAACAGGGTTGTCCCGCCCTCGCTGTTGGTCCATGAATCCTTTCGACTAAAGGGGATAACGCAAACATGGATGACGTTTTACGCAAGGCGGCGCTCGAATACCATCAGTTGCCCCGCCCCGGAAAGCTGGCCATCGTTGCCACCAAGCGCATGGAGACTTCGCGCGATTTGGCGCTTGCCTACTCGCCCGGCGTGGCGGCGGCGTGCGATGCCATCGTGGCCGATGAGGATGCCTCTTTCGATCTGACTGCGCGCGCGAATCTGGTCGGCGTGATCACCAACGGCACGGCGGTGCTGGGCCTGGGCAATATCGGCGCGCTCGCCGGCAAGCCGGTGATGGAGGGCAAGGCCGTCCTGTTCAAGAAGTTCTCCGGCATCGATTCGTTCGATATTGAGGTCAACGAGCAGGATCCGGAAAAGTTCATCGAGATTGTCGCCAGCCTGGAGCCGAGCTTCGGCGGCATCAACCTTGAGGACATCAAGGCGCCGGAATGCTTCCGCATCGAGCAGACGCTGCGCGAGCGGATGAAAATCCCCGTGTTCCACGACGACCAGCACGGCACGGCCATCATCGTCGGCGCCGCGGTGCTGAATGCCATGATCGTGCAGGGCAAGAAGATCGAGGAAGTGAAGATCGTCACCTCCGGCGCCGGGGCGGCAGCGCTTTCCTGCGTGAAGATCCTGAAGGCGCTGGGCGCCAGCTCTGAGAACATCACCATGACCGACAAGGAAGGTGTGGTGTATGCCGGGCGGCCGAACCTGGACCCGACCTTGGCGGACGTGGCTCGCGTGACCGATGCCCGCACCCTGCCGGAAGTGCTGCCGGGGGCGGATATCTTCCTCGGCCTCTCCGCCCCGCGGGTGCTGAAGGAGGAGTGGCTGAGCCTGCTGGGGCCGAATCCGCTGATCCTGGCGTTGGCGAATCCGGAGCCTGAGATTCTGCCGGAGATCGTCAAGCGCGCCCGGCCGGATGCGATTGTGGCGACGGGCCGGTCGGACTTCCCGAACCAGGTCAACAACGTCCTGTGCTTCCCCTTCATCTTCCGCGGCGCTTTGGATGTGCGCGCCACCGCCATCACCGAAAGCATGAAGCTCGCCGCGGTGAAGGCGATTGCCGACCTGACGCGGGTGGAAGCCTCCGAGGTCGTGGCCGCCGCCTATGGCGGGCATGCCCCCACCTTCGGCGCCGAGTACATCATCCCCAAGCCGTTCGACCCGCGGCTAATCATGCATATCGCCCCGGCCGTGGCGCAGGCGGCGATGGATGCGGGCGTTGCTCGCCGGCCTATCGAGGATTTCGTGGCCTATAAGCATGAGCTGGAGCGCTTCGTGTTCCGCTCGGGCCAGCTGCTGCGCCCGGTCGTCGAAGCGGCGCGCAAGGCCTGCCCGCGCATCGTCTATGCAGAGGGCGATGACGAGCGCACCCTGCGCGCCGTGCAGAGCGTGGTGGATGACCGGCTGGCGCAGCCGATTCTGCTCGGGAACACCGAGACGATTAAGGCCAAGATCAAGACGCTGGGCCTGCGCCTGGAGCCGGGGAGGGATGTGCGGATTCTCGACCTCGATCAGGAGCCGGAGCTGTTTCAGACTCTGCTCAAGGCTTATTCCGCCCGAGTCGGACGGCGCGGCACGCCACCGGATACCGCTATCCGCCACGTGCGCAAGCGCCCAACTGTGGCGGCGGGCATGATGCTCGTGATGGGCGAGGCCGACGCCGCGATTTGCGGCGGGGTGGGCGACTGGTGGCGGCAATTCCAGTATGCGCTGCCAATCCGCGCAGAATCCGGGCGGATTTATGCGATGACCGCGCTGATCCTGCAGTCTGGCGTGCTGTTCTTCTGCGACACCCATGTGAATGTGGACCCAGATGCGGAAGAGATCGCGGAAATGACGCTGATGGCGGCGAACACAGTGCGGCATTTTGGCATCACGCCGAAAGCGGCGCTGCTCTCGCATTCCAATTTCGGCGCCTCTAATTCGCCGTCAGCGAAGAAGATGCGCCAGGCGCTGAAGCTGATTCATTCGCAGGACCCCGATCTGGAGGTGGATGGCGAAATGCATGGCGATTCCGCGCTGGTGGAACAGATCCGTCACCATGCGCTGCCGGATTCGACGCTGCATGGCGTGGCGAATCTGCTGATCTTCCCAAATCTCGACGCGGCGAATATCGCCTTCAACCTGGTCAAGGCGACGGCCGAGGGCGTGACCGTGGGCCCCATGCTGCTCGGCCTGTCTAAGCCCATGCACATCGCGGTGCCGAGTGTCACCGCGCGCGGACTCATCAACCTCTCCGCCGTGGCCGCCATGGAAGCGGCGCTGGTGGCGCAAGAGTAACAGCGCAGCCTAATCGGTCTCGGGCCGGGTGGCGCTGTCGGCGCCCGGCCCGGTCTCGGCCCAGGTGCCGTTGGTGCGGGCAAAGACGCGATAATGGCGTTTCCATTAAGCTTGTCCGGTGGCGGCGGCGTGCCTATCTTGGGTCCGCCCATTCTCCAATATCGGAGGTTTCCATGGTCTGGCAGTTCTCATCCGCTTTCCTCCTGACGTTGTGCCTCGCGGCCCCGGCTCTGGCGCAAAGCCCAAGTGCCGAGCAGATCGCCAATGGCAAAACCCTGTTCGATAACAATTGCAGCGCCTGCCACCTCGCCACTGGTGCCGGCCATGTGAAGTTTGGCATCGTGGTTTCGGCGGATTTGCGCGCGCCGAGACTGGAAAACACCTTCCATAACGACGACGCGCTGCTGCAGCGCGCCATTCTGGAAGCCAAGGACCAGAATGGCCAGCCGCTCTCCGAGCCGATGTCAGCCTGGGCCGGGCGGCTCACCACCGATCAGGTCGAAGATATCATCGCCTATCTGAAGACACTGAAGTCCTGAATTAGGCGAGCACCGCCAGGATTGCCTTGGCGGCGGCGGCTGAGGGCGAGCCCTCCGGCGCGCGCAGCGTGGCAAGCGCAGCGGCATAGCCCAGGCGTTGCGTGGCGGCGGAAGCTTCGTCGTCCAGCAGACGGAGCAGCGTGGCGGCGAGCTTGTCCGGCCGGCAATCCTCTTGCAGCAGCTCCGGCACCAAGGCGCGCTTGGCGAGCAGGTTGATCATCGCCACGTAGGGCACCTTGATCAGCCGGCGGCCGAGGAAGGCGGAGATCGGGTTTACGCGGTAGGTGACTGCCATCGGCACCCCGGCCATGGCGAGTTCGAGCGTGGAGGTACCGGACTTGGTCAGCGCGGCCCTGGCGGCGGC
>DATIWS010000184.1:0-4007 GCA_035519275.1 Acidocella sp.
GCGCGGCGTGGTCAGCACATGCTGCTACATCGCCCGGCTCTCCGGCGTGCGCTCGGCAATGCCGATGTTCAAGGCGCGCCAGCTCTGCCCCAATGCCGTGGTGCTGAAGCCGGACGGCGCAAAATACGCCGGGGTTTCGCGTCAGGTGCGGGCGATGCTGGAAGCGCTGACGCCGCTGGTGCAGATGCAATCCATCGACGAGGCCGCGCTGGATCTTTCGGGCACCGAAGCGCTGCACGGCGCGCCGCCAGCCGTGGTGCTCAGCCGCTTCGCCCGGCAGGTGGAGAGAGAGCTGGGCATTACCGTGTCCATCGGCCTGGCGCCCAACCGGCTGCTGGCCAAGCTGGCGGCGGAGCGGGGCAAGCCACGGGGCTTCTTCGTCTTCGGCGCCGAAGCGGCGGAGGCGCTGGCGCGGGAGCCGGTGGGCATCCTGCCCGGCGTGGGGCCGGTCCAGGTCAAACGGCTGGCATCCATGAGCATCACCCGGGTGGGGCAGCTGGCGGCGCTGGATGAGCGGCGGGCCCTGGCGCTGGGCGAGGATGGCCCCGCCTTGGTGGCGCGGGCGCAAGGCGTGGATAACCGCCCTGTCCGGCGTGAGCGGGAGAGCAAATCCATCAGCGCGGAAACCACCTTCACCACCGACCTGCGCGAGCTATCGGCGATGGAGGATGAGCTCTGGCAACTCTGCGAGAAACTGGGCCACAGGCTGCGGCGGGAGGATCAGGCCGCAGCCGGGATCGTGCTGAAACTCAAGACAACCGCCTTCGCCCTGCGCACCCGCAGCCAGCGCCTGCCCAACCCCACGCAATTGCCGGAGACGCTGTTCGAAGCCGCACGCCCGCTGTTGAAGCGCGAGGCGGATGGCACCAAGTTCCGCCTCATCGGCATCGGCGCCAGCCCGCTGGCGGATGCCGCGCTCGCGGATAAAGGCGACCTTGCCGACACGCTCACACCCAGCCGACTGGCCCGGCAGACCGCCATCGACAAGCTGCGGGCGCGGTTTGGCGAAGCCGCCGTACGCCGGGGGCGAGGCTTGCAGAAATCCTGATCGGATGAATAGAGTATCCACATGAGCGAATCAGTCGCAATCGACCGTACCCAGTTCCGTGAAGCCATGGCCCGCCTCGGCGCGGCGGTGAACATCGTCACCACCAAGGGCCCGGAAGGGGATGCGGGGATCACCGTTTCCGCCGTGTGCAGCGTGACCGACGACCCGGCCACCATGCTCGTCTGCATCAACCGCGGCAGCCGCCTGCACGATACGTTCAAGAGTGCCGGGGTGCTCTGCGTGAACATCCTTGCCCATGAGCAGGAGGAGCTTTCCCCCATCTTCGCCGGCAAGGACAATCTGCCGATGGCGGAGCGCTTCGCCCGCGCGAGATGGACCCGCCTTGTGACCGGCGCCCCGGTGCTGGAGAGCGCGGCCGCCAGCCTGGACTGCAAGATCGACCAGACCGTGGAGGTGGGCACCCACACGGTGTTCTTCTGCGCGGTGCAGGCCATTCGCCTGGGCACCAGTTCGTCCGGGCTGGTCTATCACGGCCGGGCCTACCACCACATTCAAGGCCAGCGGAAGCGATAGCCGGGACAGTCCCCGTTTATTTCAGCGTCGTTGAGGCTTCGAGGCCAAGCATCTGCGCCAACCGCTCAAGGCGGCGCAGCACGGCCTCGCCCGCGAACACGCCATTCGCCTCAGCGAGGCTCAGAATCAGGCGCTCGGTAGACAAAGCGAGGTCGGTGCCGGCCAGCAGATGCGGCGTGCCGGCGGAGAGCGTATAGGCCAGACGAAGCGCAACCCCCAGCGTTTCCGCCCGGCGCGTGGCGTGCATGTCCAGCAGCGTGCGGGCCGGCGCCAGGAAGGCGGCGTCCGGCGGCGCCTCGTAACGAAGTGCCATGGTCAGGGCGAGGAAGGCACGGGCATGGTGATCGAGCCCGATCCCGCCCTGGCGCAGGACGCGCAGGAAAGCCTGCTCAGCGCGGTATTCCGGATGCTCGTGGCTGCCGACGTCGGAGAGCCAGCAGGCGGCCTCGCGCAGGCGCTTCTGCGCCGGGGTTTCAATGGGGAAAAGCGGCGTAGTCCATTCGACCAGCGCGGGCGGCAGGTTCGCATCGCGGATGATGCCGCGCGTCAGGTCCCGCCCGGCGGCCAGCAGCGGGTCCTCGGCGCGGATATGGTCGGGCAACATGCGGGTGAACCAGCCCTCACGCAGGCCATTGGCCGAGAACACCACGCGGGCGGCGCCGGTGGCGCGCAGCAGGCGGCGCAGGATGACGGCGGCGAAGGGCAGATCCTCGATGCGCCGGCGCGGTACGCCGGGCATGCGCTCGATCAGCTTGCGCCCGGCCTCGCTGACCACGCCCGCGAGGTCCCGGGCTTCCTCCCGGCCGATGGTGTAGTGATGCACCATGTTGAGCGGGTAGCCGGTCTGGGCGATGTGGATGCGCGCCAGCGCCCGGAAGGCGCCGCCGGAAACGTAAAGATCCTTGCCGGCGGCCTCGGCGGCGAAAGAAACCGTCTCCAGCTCCGCCATGACAATGGCGCGGGCCTTCACCAGATCCTCGCCCGAGCGGTCAGCCAGGCGGATGACGCCCACGGGCAGGGTCGCCGCCTGCCCCACCTGGCCGGCATCGAGCCGGATCAGCTCCAACGAGCCGCCGCCGAGATCGGCCAGGATGCCATCGGCGCCGGGGATGCCGCACAGCACGCCCTCGGCGGAGAGTTCCGCCTCCTGCGGGCCGGAGAGGATCCTGACCCGCATCTCCGGATTGAGCGCCATCATCTTGTGGACGAATTCAGAGCCGTTCTCGGCATCGCGCACGGCGGAGGTCGCCAGCACATCGAACGGCACGGCGCCCATGGCGCGGGCAATGGCGGTGTAGCGGTGCAGCACCATCTCCGCCTGGGCCATGGCCTCTTCGTCTAGCCGGCCGGTCTTGGCCATGCCCTTGGCGAGACGCAGCACGGCCTTCTCGTTGAAAATCTGCACCGGATTGCGCGCCTCGCCCTCATAAATCACGAGGCGGACGGAGTTCGAGCCAAGGTCAACAACAGCGCGGCGCAGGGCCTGTTGGGCCGGCGAGGAGGTCATCTGATACATAGTCTACTCTCCACCGGGAAAATTTTTAGCCATAGATAATATTCCGCAAAGCTATCCGCGCCCCCGTTCTAGGCCAAAACCAGGCGCAATGTCAGTGCGTCGTCACCGTCAGGGTAATAGGCCTTGCGCAGGCCCACCTGCGTGAAGCGGAGCTTGGCGTAAAGCGCGCGGGCCGGGGCATTGGTGGCGGCGACCTCCAGATGCATCTCCCGCACGCCTTGCGCGGCGGCCAGCGCCAGCCCCTCGCGCATCAGCTCTTGCCCCATGCCCTGGCGCGGCGCCGTCACACCAATCGTGAGAATTTCGGCCTCATCCAGCACGATGCGCAGGAGCAGGAAACCGCCGCGCTCGTCGATGATGCCGATGACACCCGGCATCCCAAGAAGGGTGGCGAAGCTGTCTGCATCCCACGGGTCCCGCGGAAAGGCCTCCGCATGCATCGCGGCCAGGAGCGGCGCGTGGGCTAGTCCGGCGCGGATCATACCGGGGGCGGGCGCAGACCGGCGGCGGGGAGTTTCGCTTCCGGCGGGTCCACATAGAGCGGCTGGGCGGGCTGCGGCGCGAGACCGGCCGCGAGCTGGGCCATGGCGGCCCTGGCCACCCAAACCGGGTCGATGGCTTTGGCGTTGGTCAGCAGCACATCCACGCCACGCGCGGCCAGCCGGGCGGCGATGTCATTCGCCGCGTCACCCGACAGCGCGATCGGGGCGCGGGTTGCCGGCACGTCCTCATCAGCAAAGGCTTCCGCCGCGCCATCGCGCAGCAGGAACACCCGGCCGCGGCGGGCGCGGACCACGACCCAAAGCGGGCGATGCAGCTGCGGGAACGGGACATGATAGGCCTCGGCCACGCTCACGCCCCAGAGCGGCAATCCGGCAGCGGCGGCGTAGCCCTGGGCAAGGGCGATGG
>DATIWS010000185.1:0-4558 GCA_035519275.1 Acidocella sp.
TCGCGCACCGTAAGCCGGGCGGGCAGGGCGATGTAAGGTGAGGAAAAATTCATCCGCGCCAGGGCGGAGAAGCGGTCCATCGCCATGTCCCGCCCCAGCACGGTGATGTTGCCTGATGTGGGCACCAGCAGGCCGAGCAGCATGGCGATGGTGGTGGTCTTGCCCGCGCCATTGCCGCCGAGCAGGCCGAGAATTTGGCCGGGAGCCAGGGTGAAGGAGATGTCGTCCACCGCCAGCGTATGCGGGTAGCGCTTGGTCAGGTTCTCGACGCGGATCGCTTCCATAGGGGTGGGGATACGTGGCGCCGAAGGACGTGCCAAGGGGGCGGGTCCGTCATTGCGAGCCGGCGAAGCCGGCGCGGCAATCTATCTTTCATGCAGCGCCCTGCAAGATGGATTGCCACGCCCGCTGCGCGGTCTCGCAATGACGGTGTGAACGGCTTAAACCCAACAGATGGACCCCCTCGCCCTCTATATCCACTGGCCCTTCTGTCTGGCCAAATGCCCGTATTGCGATTTCAACTCGCATGTCCGCGAGCGCATCCCCCAGGCGGAAATGCTCGCCGCCCTGCGCGCGGAGCTGGCGTTCGAGGCCGCGCGGCTGGGGCCGAGGCGCGTTACGTCCATCTTCTTCGGCGGCGGCACGCCGAGCCTGATGGACCCGGAGAGCGTGGCGGTGCTGATCGAGGATGCCGGGCGGCTGTTTACCCTGGCGCCGGAAGCCGAAATTACGCTGGAAGCCAACCCCACGAGCATAGAGGCCGGGCGCTTTGCTGCCTATCGCGCGGCGGGGGTGAACCGCGTCTCTATCGGGGTGCAGAGCTTCGACCCCGAGGCGCTGAAATTCCTCGGGCGGCAGCACAGCGCGGAGCAGGCCATCAAGGCCATCGAACTCGGCGCGAAAATCTTCCCGCGCATCTCCTTCGACCTCATCTACGCCCGCCCCGGCCAGACCGAAGCCGCTTGGCGGGAGGAGTTGCGCCAGGCGCTCACCTTGGCGGCGGACCATCTCTCGCTCTACCAGCTCACCATCGAGGAAGGCACGAAATTCGCCACGCTCTATGGGCGCGGGGAATTTACCCTTCCGGAGGAAGACCTTGCCGCCCGGCTGTATGAGGCCACCGCCGAAGAGGCGGCGAAATTCGGCCTAGCGCCATACGAAATCTCCAACTACGCGCGTCCGGGAGCAGAAAGCCGCCACAACCTCGCCTATTGGCGCTATCAGGATTACGCAGGCATCGGCCCCGGAGCGCATGGGCGCGTCACGCTGGGGGGCGAATTGCGCGCCACCACCCGCCACCGCGCCCCGGAAGCCTGGATGGACCTCGTGGAAACCCAGGGCCACGGCACCACGGCGGAAGAGGAAATAGCCCCGGCTGACCGCGCGCGGGAGGCGCTGCTGATGGGGCTGCGGCTGGCCGAGGGCGTCTCCATCCCCCGCTTCGCCGCCCGCACCGGGGTGGCGCTGGCGGACGCGGTGGACCCCGCCATGCTGGCCGCGTGCATCGAGGAAGGGTATCTCACCCTCTCGGACACAAATATTGCCGCCACGGAACAGGGCCGCCACCGGCTTGACGCATTGCTGCCCGCTTTGCTCCGATAGTATAGGCACAGCGGATAAAGAGGATTTTTGATGCGCTACATCTCGACCCGCGGCCAGGCGGAGCAGAAAGACTTCTCGGGCGTGCTGCTGGCCGGCCTCGCCGCCGATGGCGGGCTGTACATGCCGCAGAGCTGGCCGCAATTCTCCGCCGCCGAGCTGCGCGCCCTGCGCGGCCTGCCCTACCCCGAGCTTGCCGCCCGCGTGCTGGCGCCGTTCATGGGCGATTGCATCGAATTCGCCGACCTCCAGGCCATGTGCCACCGCGCCTATGCCGGGTTCACCCACAAGGCCATCGTGCCGCTGGTGCAGCTGGACACCAACATCTACGCCCTGGAGCTGTTCCACGGCCCGACCCTCGCCTTCAAGGACATGGCGCTGCAGCTGGTCGGCCATCTGTTCGAGCATGTGCTGGCGGGGCGCGGCGAGAAGATCCGCATCGTCGGCGCCACCTCGGGCGATACCGGCTCGGCGGCCATCGAGGCCGTGGCCAACCGCAAGAATATCGACATCACCATCCTGCACCCTTACGGCAAGACCTCCGAGGTGCAGCGCCGGCAGATGACCACGGTGAAGGCCGATAACGTGCTGAACATCGCCGTGGATGGCAATTTCGACGACTGCCAGGACCTCGTGAAGGCGATGTTCGCGGATGCGCCGTTCCGCGCCGAGATGAACCTTTCGGCGGTGAACTCCATCAATTTCGCCCGTATCGCCGCGCAGATACCGTATTACGTGTTCGCCGCGCTGAACCTCGGCGCGCCGGAGCGCGAGGTGGCGGTTTCCGTGCCCACCGGCAATTTCGGCAACATTTTGGCCGCCTGGGCCGCGCATAAGATGGGCGTGCCCATCAAGCACTTCATCGTGGCGAGCAACCGCAACGACATCCTCACCCGCTTCCTCGAAGCCAACGACATGAGCGCGCAGGGCGTGGAGCCCAGCCTCTCGCCCTCCATGGATATCCAGGTCAGTTCCAATTTCGAGCGCCTGCTGTTCGAGTTCCTGGGCCGGGACGCAGCACTCACCGCGCAGACCATGGCCGATTTCCGCGCCAGCGGGAAAATGACGGTGGCGGAGCCCGTCTGGCGCGCCATCACCAAGGATTTCGTGGGCTTCCGTTGCTCGGACGAGGAGACCCTGGCCGAGATCGCCCGGCTGTACCGCGAGAGCGGCTATCTGGCCGACCCGCATTCGGTCATCGGCATCGCCGCGGCGCGGGAGCTGGGGCCGGTCGGCCTGCCCGTTATCGCCGCCGCCACGGCGCATCCGGCCAAGTTCCCGGATGCGATCGAGAAGGCCGTCGGCATCCGCCCGCCCTTACCGGCGCATCTGGCCGACCTATATGACAGGAATGAGACATTTACCCGCGCCCCCGGCGATCTGGCCGCCATCGAGGCCTGCGTGCGGAATTTTGCCAACAGGAACACATAATTGATGACTGAACACGTTTCCATCACCACCCTGCCCTCCGGACTCACTGTGCTCACGGAGCGCATGGAGCGGGTGGAGACGGTGTCCTTCGGCGCTTACGTGGGCGCCGGCACGCGCCACGAGACCGCGGCCGAGAACGGCGTGGCGCATTTCCTTGAGCACATGGCATTCAAGGGCACCGACACGCGCTCGGCCGCTGATATCGCCGAGGCCATCGAGAATGTCGGCGGGCATATCAACGCCTATACCTCCCGCGAGCAGACCGCCTATTACGTGAAGCTGCTGAAGGAGGACCTCGCCCTCGGCGCCGATATCCTCGGCGATATCCTCTGCCACTCCACCTTCGAGCCGGACGAGGTGGAGCGCGAGCGCGGGGTGATCCTGCAGGAGATCGGCCAGGCCAACGACACGCCGGACGACGTGGTGTTCGACCATTTCCAGTCCGCCGCCTACCCGGCGCAGCCCATGGGCCGCCCGGTGCTGGGCACGGAGCAGATCATCCGCGGCATGAAGCGCGAGACGCTGCACGGCTTCATGCGCCAGCACTACACGCCGGAGAACATGGTCATCGCCGCTTCCGGTAACCTGGAGCATGAGCAGGTGGTGGAGCTGGCGCAGAAATATTTCGCCGATCTGCCGAAGGCCGAGCGCGCCGAGCCCATGCCCGCCGACTATATGGGCGGCGAGTACCGCGAGCTGCGCGACCTCGATCAGGCGCATATTGTGCTGGGCTTCAACTCGCCCGGCTATGGCGAGCCGGACTACTACCCGGCCATGCTGCTCTCCACGCTGCTGGGCGGCGGCATGTCGTCCCGGCTGTTCCAGGAGATCCGCGAGAAGCGCGGGCTGGTCTATTCCATCTACAGCTTCACCGCCCCGGCGCAGGATGGCGGGCTGTTCGGCATCTATGCCGGCACCGGCGAGTCCGAGGCCGCCGAGCTGATGCCGGTGACGCTGGAAGAGCTGGCCAAGGTGCAGAACGACGTGAGCGAGGCCGAGCTGGCCCGCGCCCGGGCACAGCTCAAGGCCGGGCTGCTGATGAGCCTGGAATCCACCGGCAGCCGCTGCGAGCAGCTGGCCCGCCAGTGGCAGGTGTTTGGCCGGGTGATCCCCGTGGCCGAGACGGTGGCGAAGATCGAGGCGGTGACGGTGGATGAGATCCGCGCGGCGGGGGCGAAAATCTTCCGCCAGAAGCCGACGCTGGCCACCATCGGCCCCATCGGCCAGGTGCCCAAGTTCTCCGCCATCATCGACCGGCTGGCCGCATGAGCGCGCTGCACGAAGCCGCCGCCGGGCTGCTTGCCGCCGCCAAGGCGGCCGGGGCGGATGTGGCCGAGGTGATGCTGCACGAGAGCGCCTCCGTCTCCGTGCAGCGGCGCCTGGGCAAGATCGAGGAGACCGAGCGCGCCGAGACCCGCGAGGTTGGCCTGCGCGTGTTCCTGGGCCGGGCCAATGCCTCGGTTTCGGCCAGCGCCATCGACCCGGCGAGCTTCACCCGCCTCGCCGAGCAGGCGGTGGCCATGGCCCG
>DATIWS010000186.1:0-2226 GCA_035519275.1 Acidocella sp.
CGACGGCTTCATCGGCGAGGGCTGCCAGCCCGCCGAACTCGGCTGGGGCACGCATGAGAAGGCCCTGCCGCCGGATGGCGCAACGCATGAATTCGGCTCCGGCGCGGCGATCTACCTCAACCGCCCAGGCGCCTCCACCCGCGTGCGCACCTGGACACCGAACGAAGGCCCGTTCCACGGCTTCCTGATCACGCATAACGAGGCCATCTCAATCGCCGACTACTTCACGCTGACCGACAACGGCCAAGCCGTGTACCGCCCGACCGTGCATTACGCCTATCACCCGTGCGACGACGCCGTGCTCTCCGTGCACGAGCTCGCCGGCAAGAACTGGGAGGCTCAGGAGCGCCAGCGGCTGATGGAGGACGAAATCATCTCCGGCATCGACGAACTCGGCGTGCTGCTGATGGGCCATGCCAAGGGCGCGTACTGGTACGGCTCGCAGCTCTCCATCGAGCAGGCACGCGCCCTCTGCCCGTACAACAACGCCACCTCCCTGCAGGTGACGGCGGCTGTGCTGGCGGGCGTGATCTGGGCGATGGAGAATCCGCGCCGTGGCGTCGTCGAAGCCGATGGCATCGATCATGACCGCGTGCTGGAGATTACCACCCCGTATCTCGGCACCATGGCCGGCGCGTACTCAGACTGGACGCCGCTCACCAAGCGCGGCGAGCTCTTCGCCGAGGATGTCGACGCCGAAGATCCCTGGCAGTTCAAGAACTTCCGAGTCGTCTAACACCGCAACGGGCCGGGGCTCTTCCCGGCCCGCTATTTTTGCGGGATGCCTAGGCCATGCTGCTGATTACCCGAGACCTTCCGCCCGACGTCATGGCCCGCGCCCGGCGCGAACACGATGTGCTCGAGCTGCGCCTGCAAGGCCCCTTCAACCCCCAGGCGGTGCTCGACAATCTTTCCGGCGTGAACGCCATTCTATGCACGCCCGCCGACAGGTTCGACGCGGCGCTGATCGGCGCCCTGCCCGCCAGCGTGCGTGTCATCGGCACGTTTTCCGTCGGGGTCGAGCATATCGACTTCGAAGCCGCCGCCGCGCGGGGCATCGAGATCCGCAACACCCCGGACGTGCTGACGAAGGCCACCGCCGAGACCGCCCTGATGCTCATGCTGATGGCCGCGCGCCGCGCCGGCGAGGGTGAGCGCCTCCTGCGCGCGGGCAAATGGACGGGCCTCGCCCCCACTTTCCATCTGGGCCGCAACGTCTCGGGCAAGGTTCTGGGCATTTTCGGCATGGGGCGCATCGGCCGGGCCCTGGCCCATATGGCCCGCGGGCTGGACATGCCAATACATTACCGTAATCGCAACCGTCTGCCGCCTGAGCTGGAACAGGGCGCAACCTACCACGCGGATGACGAGAGCTTCCTCGGCGCCATCGACTTCCTCTCCATCAACGCCCCCGGCGGGGCGGAAACGCGGCACTGGCTGAACGCGGCGCGGATCGCCATGCTCAAGCCTGGGGCCATCGTGGTGAATACCGGGCGCGGCAGCGCGGTAGACGACGAGGCGCTGATCGCAGGGCTGCGTACCGGACATGTGGCGGCGGCGGGGCTGGACGTGTTCAACAACGAGCCGGACATTCACCCCGGCTATCTCGCATTGGAAAATGCCGTGCTGCTGCCTCATATCGGCTCGGCCACGGTGGAAACGCGCAACGCCATGGGCTTCCTGGCGCTGGACGGCATCGCCGAGGTACTGCGCGGCGTTTGACGAGGATCAATGAGCCGCCACGCGGCCGGGGGCAGAGTTTCCGTTAGTTAACGAAGACGCAAAGGAAGCCTCATCAAATGCCGATTCACCGCAAGGTTCTGTTTGCCATTGCCAATGGGGAGCACGCCCGTTTCGTGCGGCCGACAGAGGAGGACAACACGCTGCACTCGTCGAGCCGGGCGCTCCCCGAGCAGGGACATGCCGGTTCCGCCGACCACACCCATGCGCAGGACAAGGACAAATTCGCCGTCTGGGTTGCCGAGCAGCTCAACCAGAACACCGCCAGCTATGACGAGCTGGTGCTGGCGGCCCCGGCGCATACGCTGAACGTCATCCGCGAGCACCTGAGCAAGCAGGCCGTCGCCAAGGTCGTGGGCACGGTGGAGAAGGACCTGGTCAAGACCACCGATCATGACCTCTGGCCGCATGTCCGTGAGTGGGTGCGCCCGGTGCATCGCCAGAAAGTGCTGTAAGCGGTTACGCGCGGCCTGGTCCAGCCGGGGT
>DATIWS010000187.1:0-5447 GCA_035519275.1 Acidocella sp.
GCGCATGTGGCAATGCCGGTCAGCAGCATCGGGCTGTTGACGATCCGTGCGGGCGTCTTGCCGGGGGCACGCTCGGCCAGCTGGGCCTGGATGGCTTCCCAGGTCTCGCACGGGATGATCACGGGCACATCCACAGCGATCTATTCGTCCTGCGGCCTGACGGTGCCAGCTTTCGAGTCGGAGACGTTGAACAAATGCCGCCCGGTGTAGGTCTCCGCCGTCAGGATCCGGTGCACGTTCGAAATCATAAACGGCTTGCCGCGGAAGGTGATTCCTTCAGTATTCAATTTAGTGACAATGGCCTTGACCCCGTATTGCAGCCCCTCGATGCCGCGATAGAGATCATAAATCCGGCGGACGATGGCGGCTTCCGGCTCACAGACCGCCAGCTTCTTCTTGATCTTATCGCCGCGCCGCTCGGCCTCGACGGCGGCATAGCCAAACGGGGGCCGGGCGCCGTTCCAGAAGCCCTAACGGGCGTTCTCCTTCATGGCCCGGCTGGTGTGTTTGGCGTTTCGCGGGAATGATGGGCGTCAACAGCAGTAATAATGCTCTCGACGAGCTCGCCGGTCGGGTCGTCGTTCAGGGGCTGGCTGATCGACTGGATGCCAATCCCGGCTTTTTTTAGCGTCTGCTTGGCGATGGCATAGGCCAGATTGTCGCGGGCGAAGCGGCTGAAACTATGCACCAGGATGATGTCGAATGGCCGATAGACGCCAAAACGGGGCTGTATCGCGTGGCTGTAATGCTCGGGCGCGGGCATGAGTCACACGCTCGGCGGTGATTTGGCGTGCAAGGCTTGGCCACCACCCCGCCCCCCTTCAAAACCATCCCGCCATTGCATCCAGGATGGAGGTTGTGTTTCTGCCCCTGCCCGCGCTGCCCACACAAACCACAGCCATGGCTACGGATTGTATGGACAGGCACCGGGTCATGGGTGGCGACTCGAAATCACCCTTGATCTTGCTACCGGCTGACCGCTTCCGACGTTTCGAGAATTTTTTTCTCGATGAGCTGCGTGATTTCATTCGGGGAAAGGCCCAACAAATCACGCGCGACCTCGACAGTTTGCTCGCCCATCAGAGGCGCTGGATTTTGCTGCGGATCTGGCAGGAGTTCCGATCGTACGGGCGCGTTCTCCAGATAGAACGGCTCGGGGATCAGGGGGTGCGTCACCTTGCAGAAAAACCCGCGTTCCTTGAAGTAGCCGAACTCCGGCAGGTCGACGACACGGAGCATCTCGCCGGCCGGAACGCCGGCACTTTGCAGCAGTGTCATGGCCTCCTGCGGGTTGCGCGTCTCAAGCCATGCGCCGACCGCCTGGTCAATCCGGCTGCGTTGCGCATCCCGTCCGGCGGCTGTCGCGAGCGTCTGGTCGGCCGCGAGGTCGGGGCGCCCGATCACGCCGCAGAGCGCCTGCCAGTCCGCGTCTCCACGAGACGTAACGACACACCACTCGTCGTCACCCGCGCAAGCAAACACGCCCCAGGGTGCGTCGAACTCGGGACCACCGCCCAGGGGCTTGCCTTCATGGACGAGGACCGTTTCGGCAATCTTCACCGCCATGTGGCTCAGCATCACCTCGGACTGCGCGACGCTGACCGTACCGCCGCAGCCGGTGCGCTGCCGCCGGATGAGCAGCGCCAGCGTGCCGATGACGCCAATCCGCGCCGCGACATGATCGGGGTAAACGGTGAGGGCGTCGCTGAAGCTGTCAGGTTCGCCAGGGTAGCACCACTGCGCGGTGAACCCCGTCGACGCCCGGACCAGGGGGCCGTAGCCCATCCGGCGGCTCCAGGGGCCTGTTGGCCCGAAGGCGGAACTGTCCACCATGATGAGGCGCGGATTGATCGCGCTTAGCGAGTCGTAGTCGAGGCCAAGAGATTCGAGCGTGCCAGGCTTGAAGTTGGAGAAGATAATGTCGGCTTGGCCGACCAACTCGTGCAACAGCGCCTTGCCTTCTGGGGTGCGAAGGTTGAGGCCGAGCGAGCTCTTATTGCGGTGTCCCGCCGCGTAACTGCTCAGCATCAGAGCGTTTTTGTTCTGCATGACCTGGCGGGAGCCATCCGGGAAGTCTGAATTCTCGATCTTGATGACTTCGGCGCCCAGATCGGCCAGCAGCCGGCTCTGTTCGGCGCCCACCACGATGACGCCGAAGCACAGCACCCGCAACCCGGCCAGGGGGTACTGGCGTTGAGGGGGAGATGACGGCGGCGCGGGATCGTGCGGCTTGGCCGCCACCGCGAAATCCTGCGGCTGGTAGCTGGCCAGCACGGGGACGGGGCCCCTGATGCCCGCGCGGTGACCGTCGATCTCCATGACACCGTCAGGGAAAGGAGCGGAAATGCCCGGGGCGATGTCCATGGGAACAAACACCTTCCGGGCTTTGACCTGATCGGTGGCCAGGGCTTCTTCAAGGCTCAGCACGCCCGCGGTGGGTACGCCATAATGTTGCCCGGCAGCCTCCAGTTCGGCGCGGGTTTTATCGGCGAAGAGGCGTGCGATGGCCGGCAGCAGCGTTGGCGACGCATAGCGGACTGGCATGCTGTTGAACGAGGGATCGCTGAATTCCTCAGGCTGGCCCATCCATTCGAACATGCCGCGCCATTGACGGGCGGCGAGTATGCAGATGCGGACATAGCCGTCGGCACAGGCAAAAATCGGATATTGGTGGCGCGCCTCGGGACGGCCGCGCGGCAACATGGCGCCAGTTATGCCGCCGGTCCCGCTGCCGAAGATGCCGTAACCGGGGTCGAGCGTCTGACTCACGCCGTCGAGAACCGAGAAATCCAGATGGTCGCCGTATCCGGTCTTGAGACGGTTGAGATAGGCGGCGAGGACCACGAACGCGGCTTGCGGCACGGCGCACTCGTAAGGGAGATCGCCAGGCGGCAGGAGCGGTGCGCGGCCGGGAATGCCGGAGCGGGCAAGCTGGCTCGAAAGCGCGTGGAGGACTGGCCCGGTCGCCTGCCAGCTTCTGTAGGAGCCTTCCTGGCCGAAATCGGTGGCGGAGAGGATCACCAGGGCAGGATGGCGGGCGTGAATGCCCGGCACGTCCAGGAGCGCTGCCTCCGCCGAGCCGGGGCGGGTGTTTTCGATGAGAATATCGGCGGTACCGACCAGCGCCGCAAAATTGTCCCGGCCTTCGGCGGTACCAAAATCAAGCGCGACCGCCCGCTTGCCGAGATTAGCGGCGGCAAAGCCAAGGCTGACACCACCCACCAGCAGGCCTTCCCGCCGGTCCACGGCCCCTTCGGGCGGCTCGACCCGGATGACATCCGCGCCCAGCTCAGCCAGGAGACGACCGATCGCGGCAAGCGGTCCAACCGCAAGATCGATCACGCGCACACCGTCGAGCGACAAGGCGTCTGCCCCTCGCTTGGTCGTTTCCTCAGTCATCAGCTCTCCTTCACGACATTGCCTTTTCTCAAGGCCTCATAGGTCTTCGGCCGCCTTAAATCAAAACTGCAACTGAGTGCTAGATGCCTGCGCGGGTGCCGGCGCTGCGGTAAAAGCATTGATGGCGCCGCCCAAAACCAGCAACCTGGAGTTGACGTTCATCAAATTTGATGGACACCCTTAAGCTTCGTTGGGGGGCGTCTGCTGCGGCAAATGGGGGAGCTGGTCCGGGCTGGCCTGTCGCTCGCGGAGGTGTGGCGCGGGAGTTGAGCCACAAATCGCGCCGCCGGCAAACGGGGGACGGGCCGAGTTCGGCGGCGCTATGGGAGCCCTTAGAGGAATATTTTCCTACAGAGATCAGGCCAAATCGAAGCGGTCAAGGTTCATCACCTTGCCCCAGGCAGCCACAAAGTCACGCACAAACTTCTTCTGCGCGTCGTCACTGGCATAGACTTCCGCGATGGCCCGAAGCTGGGCGTTCGAACCAAAGACCAGATCGACAAGAGTGCCGGTCCACCTCAGCTCGCCCGTCGCCCGATCGTGTCCCTCGAACAGGCCCTCGGATGTGGCGGACTTTTGCCACTTGGTTTTCATGTCGAGCAGGTTCACGAAGAAATCATTGGTCAATGTTTCGGGCCGCTTGGTGAAAACACCGTGTTCCGACTGCCCGAAATTCGCATTCAGGGCGCGCATGCCACCAATGAGAACCGTCATCTCAGGGGCGGTCAGCGTCATCAACTGCGCTTTGTCCACCAGCAGCTCAGCCGCAGATCCCTCGTCTCCCTTCCGGATGTAGTTGCGAAACCCGTCCGCGGTTGGCTCCAGCACGGCGAACGAGACCACGTCCGTCTGCTCCTGCACCGCGTCCATGCGCCCCGGCGAGAACGGAACCTGCACGTCGTGGCCGGCCTTCTTCGCGGCTGCCTCGACGGCTGCACAGCCGCCCAGAACGATCAGGTCAGCAAGCGAAACCCTCTTGCCGCTGGACTGTGCGCCGCTGAACTCCTTCTGGATCGCTTCCAGCTTCAGAAGGACCTTCGCCAGTTCAGCCGGTTGGTTGACTTCCCAATCCTTCTGCGGCGCCAGGCGAATACGTGCGCCGTTCGCGCCACCGCGCTTGTCGCTGCCGCGGAACGTTGCAGCGGAAGCCCAGGCCGTCGTGACCAGCTGGGAGATGGACAGCCCGGATGCAAGAAGCTTGGCCTTCAGGGCGGCAATGTCCTGCTCGTCGATCAGTTTGTGAGCCACAGCGGGAATGGGGTCCTGCCACAGCAGCGGTTCGGCAGGAACGAGCGGACCAAGATAACGCGACAAGGGCCCCATATCGCGGTGTGTCAGCTTGAACCACGCCCTGGCGAATGCGTCTGCCAACTGATCCGGATTTTCGTAGAAGCGCCTCGAAATTTTTTCGTAGACAGGGTCGAACCGCAACGAAAGGTCGGTGGTCAGCATGGCGGGCGCGTGGCGCTTCGACGGGTCGTGGGCATCCGGCACTGTACCGGCACCCGCGTCACCCTTCGGCTTCCACTGGTGCGCGCCAGCCGGGCTCTTCGTCAGCTCCCACTCGTAGCCGAACAGGTTCGACAAGAAGTTGTTGCTCCACTTCGTCGGCGTGCCGGTCCAGGTGACTTCCAGCCCGCTGGTGATCGCGTCACCACCTTTGCCTGTGCCAAAGCTGCTCTTCCAGCCAAGCCCCTGCTCCTCGATGGGAGCAGCTTCCGGCTCAGGCCCCACCAGGGCCGCATCGCCGGCGCCGTGGGTCTTGCCGAAGGCGTGGCCGCCAGCGATGAGCGCAACCGTCTCTTCGTCGTTCATCGCCATGCGCCCGAAGGTCTCGCGAATGTCCCGCGCCGCAGCGATCGGATTCGGGTTGCCGTTCGGGCCTTCCGGATTGACGTAAATCAGCCCCATCTGCACGGCAGCCAGCGGATTTTCGAGATCCCGGTCGCCGGAGTAGCGTTTGTCACCCAGCCATGTGTCTTCAGGCCCCCAGTAAGTGTCCTCTTCCGGTTCCCAGATGTCCTCGCGGCCACCAGCGAAGCCGAACG
>DATIWS010000188.1:0-4853 GCA_035519275.1 Acidocella sp.
GAGCGCGACGAGGCCGTGCTGATCCCCGAAGACTTCGACTTCTCCCAGGTTGGCGGGCTTTCCGCCGAATTGCGGGAGAAGCTGGAGCGCGTGCGGCCGCGCAATCTGGCCGCTGCCGGGCGGATCGAGGCCATGACCCCGGCAGCACTCGGCGCGATTTTCGGGGCGCTTAAGAAGGGACGGCGGGCGGCATGAACGAGGACAAACTGCACCAGTTCGCAGCACTGGTGGAAAAATGGTCGCCCAAGATCAACCTGGTAAGCAAGGCCGACATTCCGCACCTCTGGGAGCGGCATGTGCAGGATTCGCTGCGCCTGGTGCCATATATCCCGGCTGGAACCACAAGAGCGATCGATCTGGGCTCCGGGGCGGGGTTTCCGGGCATGGTTCTGGCCATCGCCACCGGTATCCGGTTCGATCTGGTGGAATCGGACACCAGAAAATCCGCGTTTTTGCAGGAGGCAGCGCGGATTACCGGCGCACCCGCGAAAATTCATAATACACGGATCGAGGCGGTAAAGCTGGAACCGGCGCCGCTGATCACCGCCAGGGCCTTGGCGCCGCTGGAGAAACTGCTGGGTCTGGCAGCACCTTTGCTGGCCCCGGGCGGAATTTGCCTGTTCCCGAAAGGCCGTGGCTGGGAAACTGAATTGACGGCCGCGAGGGCGCTCTGGCACATGCAGGCCGAGCGTATTTCCGCCCCGGACTGGGGAGAAAGCTGTATCCTGAAAGTGAGTCAGATCCGCCATGCCGGTCAAGAATAAGCCCCCGCGTATCGTCGCCATTGCCAACCAGAAAGGCGGCGTCGGCAAGACCACCACCGCCATCAACCTCGCCGCGGCGCTGGCGGTGGGCGGGCTGAAGGTGCTGCTGGTGGATATCGACCCGCAGGGCAATGCCAGCACCGGCCTCGGCATCGACCAATCCGCACGCAAGGGCGGCTCCTACGCGATTCTGTCCGGCGATGCGACACTGGCGGACTGCATCATCCCCACGGGCGTGGAAAACCTCTCCATCGTACCGGCCGTGACGGACCTGATCGGCGTGGACCTGGAGTTCGGCGGGGTAGAGAAGCGCGAATTCCTGCTCCGCGACTCGCTGCGCGAGCATGGTGACGCGGATGTGGTGTTCATCGACTGCCCGCCCGGCCTCGGCCTGCTAACCCTGAATGGGCTGGTGGCGGCGGATGCCGTGCTGATCCCCCTGCAGGCAGAATTCTTCGCGCTGGAAGGCATTTCCCAGCTGATGCGCACCGTCGACATGGTCAAGCGCAACCTGAACCCCACCCTTGAGGTGGAAGGCATCGTGCTGACCATGACGGACAGGCGCAACAACCTCTCCGAACAGGTGACCAACGACGTGCGGGCTTTCTTCAAGCAGATGGTGTTCGAAACGGTGATCCCGCGCAACATCCGGGTCACGGAAGCCCCTAGCCATGGCATCCCGGTCCTGCTTTATGATTTCCGCTCCGTCGGGGCGCAGTCCTATCTCGCCCTGGCGGCGGAATTCTTGAAGCGTGCAAGGGCAAAGAAGGTGCTGGCATGAGTGCGAAGGAACAGCCGAAACGTTTGGGCCGCGGTCTGGCCGCACTTCTGGGCGAGGCCGCGGTGCCAGCCAACGTGGCAGCACCCGGGGTGCAGCATTTGCCGGTGGAAGTGCTGGAGCCCGGGCCGTTCCAGCCGCGCCAGGAGATGAAGGATGAAGCTCTGCAGGAGCTGGCGGACTCCGTTGCCCAACGCGGCATTTTGCAGCCATTGCTGGTGCGCCCGCATCCCAAAAAGCCCGACCATTACCAGATCATCGCCGGTGAGCGCCGCTGGCGTGCCGCGCAGCGCGCCAGTCTGCACGAGGTGCCGGTGCTGGTGAAGCTGCTCTCGGATGGCGACGCCATGGCCGCCGGGCTGGTGGAAAACCTGCAGCGCGAAGACTTGAACGCCGTGGAAGAGGCCGAGGGCTATCGCCGTCTCGTCAGCGAGTTCAGCCTGAGCCAGGACAAGCTGGGCGAGGCGGTCGGCAAGTCCCGCTCGCATATCGGCAACATCATGCGCATCCTGGAGCTGCCATCCGCGGCGCTGGCGCTGGTGCGCGAGGGCAGGCTCACCGCTGGCCACGCCAAGGCGCTGCTCGGCCATCCGGACCCGGTGAAAGCCGCGCGCGAGGTGATGAAGAAGGGCCTGAACGTGCGCCAGACCGAGGCCATGGTGCAGGCCGCCAATCGCACGGCGAAGCCCGACACCAGCGGCACCGCCAAAGGCGGATCGGATGCCGACATCACCGCCCTGGTGGGCAGCCTGACGGAGCGGCTCGGCCTGCGCGTTGACATCAAATACAACGGCAAGGGCGGGCAGCTGGTGCTGAACTACGCCAATCTGGACCAGCTGGACTCCCTGCTGGCCCTGCTTAACGGCTGAACCTGTGGGCCGGTGCTCCACGTGGAGCATTGGCCCCGGATTGCCACGCTACGATATTGAAATTACCTACCGGCGGGCTGCGGTGCGCGCCCGCGAGGCCAAAGCCAGCAAGGTCTGCCGGCAATAGGCCTGGTCGGGGATATGCGTGGTCTTGCACGCAGCCTCGGCAGCCAAAGCGGCGGCGACTGCCTGGTCCAGCCCCGGCAAGGGCCACAGCCGCAGCATCTTCTGAACCGTCGTCTGGCGCTTAAAGAACACCGGCGGGCGCATCCCCGCCATGGCCTCCTGGGCCGAGGCGCCTTGCGCCATCGCCCCCGCCGCCACGCGCAGGCGCAACAGCTCACCCAGCAACACGCGGATGAGACCGACCGGCGACACGCCTTCCTCATACGCCAGGGCCAGCGCCTTGTCCGTCGCCGCCGGGTCGCCGGTCAGCGCCGCGTCGATGGCATCGCCCATCGAGGTATCACCGCCATCCGTCAGCGCGGCGGACACGTCTACGAGACTCAGCGCCTTGCTCTCGCCCGCGTAGAGGAACAGCACCTCCAGCGCTTGGCCCAGCGGGCCTTCCTCGCCGGAGAGATTCTGCCCGCACCACGCGGCGGCGTCCTGGTCGATGCTCACCCCCATGGCGCGCAACCGGGCGGTGACGACCTGCGGCAGCTTGGCGGACTCGATGGCGTAACAGGCGATAACCGCCACATCCGGCGATTTTTCGCCCAAGCTCCGCAGCTTGGATTTCGGGGTAAGTTCTCCAGCCTCCAGGATCACCAGCGCCTCTGGCGGCGTCTTCAGCAGGGTCTCCAGCGGCTTGGCCAGCGTTTCATGCGCATCGCGCACCCGCACCACGCGCTTGCCGCCGGTCAGCGCCGCGGCGGAGGCCTCTGCCAGCAGCGTATCAGCGCCCGGGTTGCTCAGCTCGGCAAAGCGGAACGGATCGTTCAGCGCGCCGGGCACCGAACGCGCCAGCGCCAACCCGCGCTCGGCCACCAGCCCGGCATCCGGGCCGTGCAGCAGAACGATCGGTGTCGCCGGAGACTTCAGGAACGCGTCAATGCGGCCTGCGTCGAGCTTCATGCGTTCGGGTGCGCGCGGAACCAGGCGGCGATCTGGGCGGTGATCTGCGCCGCCACCTCATCCGCCAGCTGGTTGTTTATCGTGTCACCCTCCAGGGTCAGAGCGAAATATTGCTGGTCGATGATGTTTTCCGCATCCATCCCGGTGGCTGTGCCGGAGGCAAGCGTCTTCGACGGATCGCCAATGGGCGTAAGCGTCCAGTTCGCGGTGGCGGTGAACCGGTTGCGGGTGGTCGAAGTATCCTCAAGCACGCCGATGCCGACGCTCGTGATGTTATACGTCACGTTCAGCGAATAAAGCTCGGTCGTGGGCGCGCCATTCGCGTGGAGCTTCGTCTCCAGGCTCTGGCGCAGGATTTGCCCAGGGCGCTCGGGGATGTTGCGCACATTGACCTCGTCCAGCTGGGCGCTGGCGGTGGCACCGTCCTGCCCGCCATACATCGGCGAGAAGCCGCAGGCGGACAGCGCGAGCAGGGCGGCACAAGAGACGGGCTTAAGCAGGTTTGACAACAAAGTTCACGATCCTGTCCGGCACGTGGATTTGCTTAACAATGGTCTGCCCGGCGAGCGCTGTCGAGACCACCTCGGCCGCCACCGCGATATTTTGCTCAGCCGGCTGGCCCGCAGGCACGGTGATGGTGCCGCGCAGCTTGCCGTTCACCTGCACGGCGATCGTCACCTCGTCCACAGTGAGCATCGCCGGGTCGGCTTTCGGCCAGGGCTGCTGCGCCACAAGCCCGGCGCCGGGATGCAGCTTGGCAAAAATATCCTCGGCCAGATGCGGCATCATGGGCGCCGCCAGCCGGGCGATGATGTCCATCGCCACGCGCCGCGCGTAGAGCAAAGCGGGGTCTTCCGGCGTGGTGCCGGCGAGCGCGCCAGCCAGCTCATAAATCCGCGCCACGGCGAGGTTGAAGGCAAAAGTGTCCATCGCCTCCGTTACCGCCGCAATGGTGCGGTGCGTCAGCTTCAGCAGCTTCTTCGCCTCGCCCTCCAGCGCCGCCGGGGCTTCCACCACCTTCTCGCCCGCGATGAGCGCACCAAGCCGCGCGAGGCGCTGCACGAAGCGATACGAACCCTGCACGCCGGTTTCCGTCCATTCCACGTCGCGCTCGGGCGGATTGTCGGAGAGCACGAACCAGCGCGCGGTATCCGCACCGAAACGCTCGATGATCACACCCGGATCAACGGTATTACGTTTCGACTTCGACATTTTCTCGACGCGCCCGACAGCGACCGGCAGGCCCGTGTCGCGGTGCTTCGCGCCACCTGCGTCCTTGATCACCTCGTCCGGATACAGCCAGCGCCCGTCAGCATCCTTGTAGGATTCATGCGTCACCATGCCCTGCGTGAACAGCCCGGCGAA
>DATIWS010000189.1:0-6725 GCA_035519275.1 Acidocella sp.
ACCTCAAGCCGCCAGGCGGTCAACCCATCAGGGCCTTTGCCGCGGCATCGGCGGCGCTAAGCAGCGGCGCCGGGAGGAAGATGAACAGCGCGGTCGCGGCAGCGCCGAGCGCCATGATGAAGTTCACGCTCTTGGGCGCGGCATCGAAGTTCGGCGCGCCGGCATCGAAATACATCACCTTGATGACGCGCAGATAGTAGAAGGCGCTGATCACGCTGGTGATGATACCGATGATGGCGAGCGTGGTGAGCCCCGCGTTGAAGGCGGCGGCGAACACGTACAGCTTGCCGAAGAAGCCGGAGAGCGGCGGGATGCCGGCCATGGCCCACATGAACACCGCGAGCGCGAAGGCGAAGCCCGGACGCTGGGCGGCCAGCCCGGCGAGGTCACCGATGGTCTCGACCGCTTGGCCACGGCGGCGCATGGCGATGATGCAGGCGAAGGCGCCGAAGGACATCACGACATAGATGGCGATGTAGACCAGCGTGGCCTGGATGCCGGCCTCGGTGCCCGCGGCGAGGCCCATGAGCGCGTAGCCCATATGGCCGATGGAGGAGTAGGCCATCAGGCGCTTGATGTTGCTCTGCGCGATGGCGGCGAGACCGCCCAGCGCCATGGAGATGATGGCGAGGATCTCAATGATCATCTGCCATTGCGCCAGCAGGTGCCCGAACGGTCCGGTCATCACCGAGAGGAACAACGCCATGGCGGCGGCCTTCGGCGCGGTGCCGAACAGCGCGGTCACGGAGGTCGGCGCGCCCTCGTACACGTCCGGCGTCCACATATGGAACGGCGCGGCGGAGATCTTGAACGCCAGACCGACCATGACGAACACCAGGCCGATGACAGTGCCATACCCGGCGCCGCCAGCCAGCAGCCCGGCCAGAGAGGTGAAATTTGTCGTCCCGGCGAAGCCGTAGACCAGCGAGATGCCATAGACCAGCAGGCCGGAGGCGAGCGCGCCGAGGACGAAGTACTTCAGACCGGCCTCGGTGGAGCGCACCGAGTCACGCGCCAGCGCCGCAGTGATGTAGAGGGCCAGGGATTGCAGCTCAAATCCGATATAGAGCGTCATCAGGTCGGCGGCGGAGATCATGACCACCATGCCGAGCACCGCGAACAGCACCAGGATCGGGTACTCGAAGCGGGCGATGCCTTCCTTGCGGTTATAATCGAGCGAAAGCACAAGCGCCGCCGCAGCCGCCAGATAGACGACGCCATCGGCGAAGCGGGTGAACAGGCTGGTCTTCAGCAGGCCGTGGAACAGCACGCCATCCGGCGCGGCGCAGGAGGTCCAGGCCGCCAGAAGCAGCAGGACGATGGCGCCCGCCGTGGTGAAGCCGGTGAGTTCGCGCTTGGCCAGCACGCCGATGAGCAGCAGCGCCATGCCGCCGACGCCGAGAAGCAGGGCGGGAAGAATGGGGAGCAAGGAGGTCATTTCTGCGTCACCATGGCCAAAGCCGAGTGGGAGGAAAGTGCAGCGGTGTGCGCCTGCACGAGCGAGGCCACCGAGGCGTCGAACATATGCGTGAAGCTGGTCGGGTAGATGCCCAGCCACAGCACTAGCGCCGCCAGCGGCAGCAGCATGGCGTATTCACGCGGCTTCAGGTCGGAGATCTGCGCCAGCTCCGGGTGGGTGAACTTGTCGAACAGCACGGCGCGGACCATCACCAGCATATAGGCGCAACCCAGCACCATGCCGGTGCCACCCAGCAGCGAGACCCAGAAGTTCACCTTCATGGCGCCGACGATGACCAGGATCTCGCCGATGAAGCCGGAGGTGCCCGGCAGGCCCATATTGGCCAGCGAGAACAGCATCAGCAGCGCGGCATAGGCCGGCATCCGCACGGCCAGACCACCGAGGCGCGAGAGCGCCAGCCCCTCGCCACGGGCGAGCAGCACGCCGGTGCAGACGAACAGGCCCGCGATGACGATGCCGTGCGAGAGCATCTGGAACAGCGCGCCCTCGATCCCCTCCACCGTGAAGGTGAAGATGCCGATGATGATGACGCCCATATGCGCGACGGAGGAGTAGGCGATCAGGCGCTTCATGTCCGTCTGCGCCAGGGCGACGAAGGAGATGTAGATGACCGCGACCACGCCCAGCGTGAACATCAGCGGCTCGGCGGCAGCACTTGCGGCAGGCAGCATCGGCACCGCGAAGCGCAGGAAGCCATAGGCGCCCATTTTGGACAGCACGGCCGCGAGCATGATGGTGCCCGGGGTCGGCGCCTCGCCATAGGCGTCCGGCAGCCAGGTGTGCAGCGGCCACACCGCGGCCTTCACGCCAAAGGAGGCGAGGAAGGCGGCGAACAGCCAGATCTGCGCCTGCGCTGAAATCGGCGTCCTGATCAGTGTCGCGATGTCCGTGGTGCCGGCATGGTGCCACAGCCAGACCAGGGCCAGCAGCATGAACAGCGAGCCGGCCAGGGTGAAGAGGAAGAACTTCACCGCCGCGTAGATGCGCTTCGCACCGCCCCAGACGCCGATGATGAGGTACATCGGCAGCAGCACGGCCTCGAAGAAGATGTAGAACAGCAGGAAATCCGTGGCCGCGAACATGCCGGTGGTCATGGTCTCCAGCAGCAGCAGCGCCGCGAAGAAAGACCGGGCGCGCTTGGTGATGGCGGCGCTGGACAGGATGGCGATGGGGGTGAGCACCAGCGTCAGCAGGATGAGGAACAGGCTAATGCCGTCCACGCCCATGCGGTACTGGATGTCGAGCCCGGGGAGCCAGCTCGCGGTCTCGACGAACTGGTAGCCCGCCTCGGCCGGGTTGAACTGCGTCCAGAGATAGACGCCGAGCGCCAACACCAGCAGCGAGATGCCAAGTGCCGCGTGCCGCGCTTGCCTTGCGACCGCCACCTCGTCGCCCCGGAGCGTGGCGAGATACGCCACGCCCAGCAGGGGCAAATAGGTGATGAGCGAAAGGATGGGAAAACCTGCCACGTTCATGGTTTACCGGACCCAGAGAAAGAGGCTGAGGAAGCCGAGCAGGCCAATCAGCATGACAAAGGCGTACAGCGCGATCGAACCGGTTTGCAGTTTGACCGTCTGCGTCGAGGCGTCGGTGGTGAGGGCGGCGAGGCCGTTCGGCACACCGTCGATCACCTGCTCGTCGCCGAAGCGCCAGGCGAGCTTGGCCAGGCGCAGCGCCGGGCGGACGAAGAGCCAGTCATACAGCTCGTCGAAGTACCACTTGTTCAGCAGGAAGCGGTACAGCCCGCCGAACTGCTGCGACAGCATGCCAGGGATGGCGGGAGCCAGCACGTAGAAGACGAAGGCGACCGCGAAACCGGCGATGCCAATGGCGAGCGGCGCGGCGGCGGCCCAGGCGGGGAGGCTTTCCAGCGCGCCCATCGGGGAGTTCGCCGTGACATCGATGCTCGAGCCCCAGAAGTGGATGTAATTACCGCCGATGAAGTCGTTCTTCAGCAGGAAGCCAGCGCCCACCGCGCCAACCGACAGGCCGATCAGCGGCACCAGCATCACCAGCGGGCTTTCATGCACATGCTCCTGCACATGCTTTGGCGCGCGGGACGTGCCGTGGAAAGTGAGCAAGAACAGGCGGGCAATGTAGAAGGCGGTGAGGCCCGCGGTGAACACGCCCAGATACCAGCCATACATCGAGATCGGCGTATGGGCGGCGAAGGCGGCTTGCAGGACCGCGTCCTTCGAGTAGTAGCCGGCGAAAGGCGGAATACCCGCCAGCGCCAGCGAACCGATGAGCATCATCAGCCAAGTGACTGGCAACTTGCGGGCAATACCACCCATCAAGCGGATATCCTGCTCGTCGGACATCGCATGGATCACGGAGCCGGCGGACAAGAACAGCAGCGCCTTGAAGAAGGCGTGGTCGATCAAGTGGAACATCGCCACCGGATAGGCCCCCACGCCGACGGCCAGGAACATGTAGCCGAGCTGCGAGCAGGTGGAGTAGGCAATGATGCGCTTGATGTCGTTCTGCACGCAGCCCACGGTGCCGGCGAAAAACGCGGTGGTGGCGCCGACGACGGTGATGAGCTCCAGCGTGCCCGGGGCGGCGTCCATCAGCGGCGACATGCGCACGATCATGAACACACCGGCCGCAACCATGGTAGCGGCGTGAATCAGCGCGGAAATCGGCGTCGGGCCCTCCATCGCGTCCGGCAGCCAGGTGTGCAGCAGCAGCTGGGCCGACTTGCCCATCGCGCCGATGAACAGCAGGACGGCAATCACTTCGAGAACCGGGAAGGTCGTGCCGCACAGCGCGTAGCTGTCGCCCGCATGCGCGGCCACGGCGGCGAAGATGCCGTCGAACGAGATGGTGCCGAACACGACATAGGTGAGCGCGATACCGACGGCGAAGGCGAGGTCGCCGATGCGGTTGACAATGAAGGCCTTGATGGCCGCGGCATTGGCGGCCGGGCGGTCGTACCAGTAGTTGATCAGCAGGTAGGAGACGAGGCCCACACCCTCCCAGCCGAAGAACAACTGCAGCAGGTTGTTCGCCGTCACCAGCATCAGCATGGCGAAGGTGAACAGCGACATATAGGCGAAGAAGCGCGGCGCGGTCTTGTCATGCGCCATGTAGCCGATGCTGTAGACATGGATCAGCATGGAGACGACGCTGACCATCACCACCATGGCGAGGCTCAGCTCGTCCTGGCGCAGCGTCCAGTCCGGCGTGAAGCCGCCGACCGAGATCCAGGTGGCCAGATGCAGCGGGGCCTGAACCCCGCCCAGCTGCGCGAGCACACCGGCCAGAGCGCAGACCAGCATGAAGGCGATACTGCCGCCAATGGCGGCGTGCCGGCCGATGAAGGGACGCGCCACACCCGCGATGAGCGAGCCGACGAGCGGGGCGAAAACGGCGATCAGCGTGTACATATCAACCCCTCATCGTGGTCACGTCTTCGACCTCAATCGAGCCGCGATTCCGGAAGTAGATAACGAGAATGGCAAGGCCGATGGCGGATTCCGCCGCGGCGACCGTGAGCACGAACATGGTGAAGACCTGGCCCACCATGTCGTGCAGCGCACCGGAGAAGGCCACGAAATTGATGTTGGCCGCGAGCAGGACCAGTTCGATCGACATCATGATGACGATGATGTTCTTGCGGTTCATGAAGATGCCGAACACGCCGATAACCAGCAGCAGCCCGGCAACCACGAGATAATGCGACAAGGGCACCAGCATGTCAGAGCGACTCCTTCTCTTTCGCGGGAAGCGGGGCGCCAGCGCCAAGCCCGGCGTTCACCATCACCAGCGTATCTTCCGGCTTGCGCGCATGCTGCACGCTGAGCTTCTGGTGCAGCGAGCGCTTGCGGTCGCGGTGCGTGAGCACGATCGCGCCGATCATCGCCACCAGCAGCACGATGCCGGAGAGCTGAAACAGCGGCAGGTAGCTGGTGTAGATCAGGCTGCCGAGTGCTGCCGTATTGGAAATGTTATCCGGCGTCGGATACAGCCGCGCCGCCGGGGCGCCAGCGAGTACGGTCCAACCCGAAACCACCAGGCAAAGCTCGCCGAACAAGACCAACGCGACCAGCGCGCCGACCGGCGCGTAACGCTGGAAGCCTTCCTTCAGCGCAGCGAAGTCCACATCCAGCATCATCACCACGAAGAGGAACAGCACCGCGACGGCGCCGACATAGACAATGGCAAGGATGAAGGCCAGGAACTCCGCGCCCGCCAGCAGGAACAGCACCGCGGCGTTGACGAAGGCCAGGATCAGGAACAGCACCGCATGCACAGGGTTGCGGGCAGTCACCACCATCACCGCCGAAGCCAGCAGGATGAGGGAGAACAGGTAAAACGCGAGGTTTGCGATCATGGCTGGCTACTACCGGTAAGGGGCGTCAAGTTCGAGCCGCTTGGCGATTTCGGCTTCCCAGCGGTCGCCATTATCCAGCAGCTTCGCCTTGTTATAGAGCAGCTCCTCGCGCGTCTCGGTGGCGAACTCGAAGTTCGGCCCCTCGACGATGGCGTCCACCGGGCAGGCTTCCTCGCACAGACCGCAGTAGATGCACTTGGTCATGTCGATGTCGTAGCGCGTGGTGCGGCGCGAGCCATCCTCGCGCGGTTCCGCCTCGATGGTGATCGCCTGCGCGGGGCACACGGCCTCGCACAGCTTGCAGGCGATGCAGCGTTCCTCGCCGTTCGGGTAACGGCGCAGCGCGTGCTCACCCTTGAAGCGCGGGCTGATCCGGTTCTTCTCGAACGGATAGTTGAGAGTCGCCTTGGGCTTAAAAATATACCGCAAAGTCAGGGCGAGACCGCAGAGGATCTCCCAGAGCACGAGGCTCCATGCCATTCGGCCGAGACGGTTCATTATTCTGCTCCCTCAAGCATTGGGCAGCCAGCCGAAATATTCCATCACACCCGCGACCGCGATGAGGTAGACGAGCGTGATCGGCAAAAACACCTTCCAGCCCAGGGCCATGAGCTGGTCATAGCGCAGGCGCGGCAGCGTGGCGCGCACCCACACGAAGACGAACAGGCAGATCAGGATTTTGGCCAGGAACCAGAACACGCCGGGGATGAACGTGAACGGCGCGAAGGGGATCGGCGAGAGCCAGCCGCCCAGGAAGAGCGTGGTGGTCATCGCGCTGATCAGGATCATGTTCGCGTATTCGCCGAGGAAGAACAGCGCGAAGGACATGGCGCTATATTCCACGAAGAACCCGGCGACGATCTCCGATTCACCTTCCGCGAGGTCGAACGGCGCGCGGTTGGTTTCGGC
>DATIWS010000190.1:0-5559 GCA_035519275.1 Acidocella sp.
CCCCGCCGCGATGCATTTGCCGCCGAGGCGCTGGTAGAAATAGCGGGAGGGATTGTCCCGCAGCACCCAGGCATAGGCGGAACGGCAGCCGAGCTTGGCCAGATGCTTGGCCGAGGCGCGCAGCAACTGGCCGCCCAGCCCCTGATCACGGTAGTCATCCAGCACGTAGAGCATCTCCACCTCGCCCTCACCGAGCTGGCTCTCCCGGCTGCGGCTGGAGGTTGAGAAGCCGAGAACCGCCGGCGCGCCGGGCACGCTGTAGCTGGCGGCGACATGCACGCCGAACCCCAGCCGGATGAGATGCTCGTACTGCCGGGCCATGCGGGAGACGGAAAGATTGGCCAGATAGTCTTCCGGCAGGATATTCGCGTAAGCGCTGCGCCAGGTGGCGACGTGAACCGCGGCGATGCCGGGTGCGTCGGCCAGTCTGGCGCGGCGCAGCGCGATCACGTTTCGCGCCGGATCAGCACGGCGGCGAAGAAACCGTCCGTGCCATGCACGCGGGGCGAAAGCCGCAGCGCCTGCCCACGCAAAGCCGCTGGGGCCTCGATGGGAAGCTGCTCGAACATTGGGTATCTGGCCAGGAACGCCTCCACCTGTTTTTCGTTTTCATCATTGAGCACGGAGCAGGTCGCGTAGACAAGTTTTCCGTTCGGCTTCACCAACTTTTGAGCCTGGTCGAGGATCATCGCCTGCTTTTGCGTGAGTTCGGCGAGATCCGCCTCGGTCAGGCGGGTGCGGGCATCCGGGTTGCGCCGCCAGGTGCCGGTGCCGGAACAGGGGGCGTCGACCAGCACGCGGTCAAATTTCTGCCCCTGGCGCTTCAGCCACTTGTCTCCCTGCTCCAGCAGATGCCGCTCTGCGTTATGCACCCCGGCACGGCGCAGGCGCTTGATGGCGCCTTCCAGCCTGGGCGCGGATACGTCACAGGCGACGATATGGCCCTTGTTCTCCATGTTCATGGCGATGGCGAGGGTCTTGCCCCCCGCCCCGGCGCAGTAATCCACCACGCGCATGCCGGGATGGGCGTCCACGGCCAGGGCGATGAGCTGGCTCCCCTCGTCCTGGATTTCCACCAGCCCGTCCTGGAACGCCTTGCCCTGGGTCACGGATTGCCGGTTGGCAAGGCGCAGACCCCAGGGGGAATAGGCGGTGGGCTCGGCCCGCAACCCCTCCCGCGCCAGCGCGGCGATCGCGCCCTCGCGCGTGGCCTTCAGCATGTTCACGCGCAGGTCCAGCGGGGCGGGCTCGTTCATCGCCTCCATCTCCGCTGCCAAAGCCGGGCCGAACTGGGCCTTGAGCTTGGGCAGAATCCAGTCCGGAATCTCGTATTTCACCGCCTCCGGCATGTTCGGGTGTTCCAGCGTGTGCCCGGCGAATTTGTCCAGCACCGCGGTTTCCTCGGGGCTGAGCGGTGGCGGGCCGTAGCGCCCGGCGGTGAAGGCAAGTGCGATCTTGTGCGGGGTCTGACCCGAGAAAATGGCCTGGGCGGCGAGCAGCAGGCGCGGCGTTTCCGGCGCGGCCAGCTTCTGCAGCCACCAGCCGAGATGCCGGCGCGCCCGCAGCACGCCCCAGACCAGCGTGCTGACCGCCCGCCTGTCCCCACCGCCGATGAAGCGGCGGTTGCGGAAAAAATGATTGGCTACGGCGTCGGCCGGGCGCGGGTCGGATTCGATCTCGGCCAGGAGGTCGATGGCGGCGGCGAGTTGTCCGGCGGGGGTCATGAGAAATACGCTGACTGATACATATCCCGGCTATAGCCGGGATGCCTTGCGCTTCATACCGGCTTCTCGCGCACGAATTCCTGCATCAGCCGGATCAGTCACTGGCTGAGCCGCGCCGGCGGCGTGGGGGAGAACAGCGTCCAGGTTTTGGCATAGTTCGCACCCAGCGCCAAAAGCCGGGCACAAAAAAGGGCGGCGCGTTGCCGCACCGCCCTTTCCGTAAACGTTGAAAGCCTTAGATGGCCTTCAGGTTCTCCGCCGAGACCTTGCCCTGCTGGCCGGGCTTGGCTTCGTACTGAAGCTTCTGGCCCTCGTTCAGCGAGCGCAGGTTCGCGCGTTCCACCGCCGAAATATGCACGAACACATCCTTCGAGCCGTCATCCGGCTGAATGAAGCCGTAGCCCTTGGTGGCGTTGAACCATTTCACAGTACCTGATGCCATATTGCATCTCCTTAACAAACAGCGACCCGCAACATGCGGGCAAACATTCTCTTCAGTTGTCAGGAAGAGGGCCGAACCGCGAAAGCAGAGGAAGCACGCAACAACAGATAACGAAAAGCGCCGTTCGCAGCATGTACGCCATTTTGCCGCAAACCGCAAACAATATTACGGGGCAAACGGCAGGCCTGCTTGCAGCGTGGCGGCGCTCGGCAGATCCGAGGCACTGAACCCGCCGCCGAGATCCTGGAACAGCGCGACGCTGGCGAGCAGCCGGTTCTGCTGGATGGCAAGCTGCGTCTGCTGGTTCTGCAGCAGGATGACCTGCGCCTGCACCACGGCGGTGTAGGCAGCGGTGCCGGCCTGATACTGGTTGAGCGCGATCTGCACAGCGCGGCTCGCATCGGCCACGGCCTGGGCCTGCACCTGGGCCTGCTGCGCGTAAATTTGCAGATTGGAGAGGTCGTTCTCCACGCCCTGGAAGGCGTTCAGCACGGTCTGGCGGTAGTTTTGCACGCTTTGCTGATAGGCATCGCCCGCGGCTGCCACGGCGGCGCTGCGCGACCCACCCGCGAACAACGTTTCGGAGACATTCGACCCCAGCGACCAAAGCGAGTTGGAAACGTCGAACAGCCCGCCGATCGGGTTCGCCGCATAGCCGCCCATCGCGGAGAGGGAGAGGCTCGGGTAATACGCCCCCACGGCCACGCCGATGAGTGCGTTTTGCTCCGCCATGGCGCGCTCCGCCGCGGCGATGTCCGGCCGGCGCTCCAGCAGCGTGCTTGGCACGCCGGGCGGCGTTACTGGCACGTTGGCGATCTGCCCGCCCTGCGGAATGGAGAGCTCGGCCGGAGCATGGCCGATGAGGACGGCTATGGCGTGCTCGTACTGCGCCCGCGCCGCCCCGGCATTGATGAGCTGGGACTGCGCGCCCTCCAGCGCCGTGCGGGCGGTGATGACGTCCGACGGTGCTGCCGTACCTGCCGCTGCCTGGTTCTCAGTGATCTGCAGGCTGCGCTGATAGGCCGTGACCGTCTGCTGATACAGCGTAATGGCTGCATCCGATGCGCGGAGGTTCACGTAATCGGACGCAAGTTCCGCCTGGGCGCTGAGCGTGGCGTTGGCGAGGTCCGCGGCGCTCACCTGCGCGGCGGCGACATCACCCTGCACCTGACGGCGGATCTTGCCCCAGATATCGACGGTCCAGGAGGCGTTGCCCTCGAACGTGCCGGAGGTGGTGGGGCCGGATGAGCGGGCAAAACCGGAAGCCGCGGTGGCGCTGGCGCCACCCCCGCCCTCGCCGGAGCGCGTGGCGGTGCTGGTGAGGCCAAACGAGGGGAAGAGGCTGCCGCGCTCCTCCTGCATAATCTCCACCGCCTGCTGATAGGCGTAGTAATCCGCCTTCAGGCTGGCGTTGTTCACCGCCACCTGCGGCTCCAGCTGGTTCAGCACCGGGTCGTTGAACACGCTCCACCATGCGCCTTTCGGCGCGCCATCCGCCGGCTTCGCCGCCACCCAGCCTGGAGCGATTTTGTATGCCGCCGGCACCGGCAGGGCGGGCTTGTGGTAATCGGGCCCCACCATGCAGCCGGAAAGGGTCAGTGCCCCCAGCACGCTCAACCGCTTCATAACGCCTCCACAATGCTGCCCTGGCGCGGCGGCGCCTTGTCCCGCCCGCCGCGCAGTTTCGTCGCCAGCCGCTCCAGCCACAGATACACAACCGGCGTGGTGTAGAGCGTCAGCCCCTGGCTGACGACAAGGCCGCCGATGATGGTGAGCCCCAGCGGCTGACGCAACGATGCCCCCTGCCCCAGCGCGATGGCCAGCGGCAGCGCGCCGAGAATGGCGGCGAAGGTGGTCATCAGGATCGGGCGCAGGCGCAGCGATGCGGCGCGGAAGATCGCCTCCTCCGGTGTCAGCCCCTCCCCGCGCTCGAGCTGGATGGCGAAGTCGATCATCAGAATTGCATTCTTTTTAACGATGCCGATGAGCAGGATCACGCCGATGAGCGCGATGATGGTAAGCGGCGTGTTGAGCATGAGCAGGAACAGTGTGGCCCCCACGCCCGCCGAGGGAATGGTGGAGAGGATGGTGATGGGGTGGATCGTGCTCTCGTACAGGATGCCGAGCACGATATAGACCGTGGCGATCGCCGCCAGGATGAGCAGCGGCTCGGAGGCCGAGGAAGACTGGAACGCGGCAGCGGTGCCGGCGAAGCTGCCGGTGATGGTCAGCGGCACGTTGAGCCTGGCCATGGTATTCTCAATGGCTGCGGCGGCGGTGCCGAGCGCCACACCCTGCGGGAGCGAGAAGGAGATGGTAGCGGCCACGCGGCCGCTCTGGTGGTTCACGGCGATCGGCGTGGTGCCGGGCCCGATCGTGGCCAGGGCGGAAAGCGGCACCATGGTCTCGCTGTTCGTGCTCACCGCAGCCCCCGAGGACGCGCCGCCCCCTGTGCTCGTGGCCACGGAATTGATTGCCGCGTTGGTCGCGGAATCCAGCGCCACGGCGGCGGTGGTATTGGTGGTCTTGGTATTCGTCACCACCGCGCCGGCGGCAAGCTGGGTGGAGGATGTGCCGCTCGCCTTGCCGCCCGAGGTGCTGATGTAAATCCGCGAGAGATCCTGCGGCGTCTGCTGGTATTTCGGCGCCAGCTCCATCACCACCTCGTACTGGTTCAGCTCGTTATAGATCGTGGAGACGCCGCGCTGGCCGAAGGCGTCGTAGAGGGTATTGTCGATCTCGCTGGGCGTGATGTTGAGCCGCGCCGCCACGGGACGGTTGATATGGATATACGTCTCCAGCCCGCCCTGCTGCATGTCCGAGTTCACGTCCACGAGCTGGCTGTCCTGCTTCAGCGCCGCGACGATCCTCGGCACCCAGGTATAGAGGTCTAAGGCGTCATCGCTCTGCAGCGTGTACTGGTACTCGGCATTGCCCTGCCTACCGCCGACGCGCAGATCCTGCGCTGGCACCAGGAAGATATTCGCACCAGGCACTTGCCCGAGTGGACGGCGCAGCCGCGCCACGATCTGCGTGGCGCTCGCGTGACGTTGGGACATCGGCTTGAGCGTGATGAACAAAGTGCCAGTATTGGTGGTGCGCCCCCCTGTGAAGCCGGCGACTGAGGCCACGCCGGGGTCCTGCTGCACGATGGTCTGCAGTTGCAGCAGCTTCTGCTTCATCGCCGCGAAGGAGATGGATTGGTCCGCCTGCACCTGGCCCATGACGAGCCCCGTGTCCTGCTCGGGGAAAAAGCCTTTCGGCACCTCGACGAACAGCACCACGTTGAGCACCACTGTGAGGATCAGCCCGAAACCGACCAGCTTGGCATGGCGCAGCGCCCAGCGCAGCGAGTCCTCATAGGCCACGCGGATGGCGGTGAAACCACGCTCC
>DATIWS010000191.1:0-3167 GCA_035519275.1 Acidocella sp.
GTCACGGCGGGGAACGAGACCGAGGGCCATCGCGTGCATGGCCGTGGGCCGGTTGCCGTCTCCTCCGCCGCCGTGTGGGAAGAGAAGCTGCGCGAGCATCACGTCATCGTGGACCAAGATGAACGGCGCAAAAAAATCGCCGAGGGCATAGCCGAACAAGCCGCCGCTCTGGGGCTCGCCGTTGCGCCGGATGAGGCGCTGCTGGACGAAGTCTCTGGCCTCGTGGAATGGCCGGTGCCGCTGATCGGCCGTATCGACGATGCCTTCATGGATTTGCCGCACGAGGTGCGTGAACTTTCCATGAAGATCAACCAGAAATACTTCGCCCTGCGCGACGCGGCCGGCAAGCCGGCGCCGTATTTCGCCTTTGCCGCCAATCTGGAAGCCCAGGATGGCGGGGCGGCGATCATCGCTGGGAATGAGCGCGTGCTGCGCGCCCGGCTTTCCGATGCCCGGCATTTCTGGGATCTGGACCTCAAGACCCCGCTGGATAAGCTGCTGCCGAAGCTGGAGAAGATCACCTTCCACGCCAAGATCGGCACGCAGCTTGAGCGCGCGGCGCGGATTTCTGCCCTGGCCGGGGAAATCGCCACGCTGCTGGGCGGTGACGTGGAGGCCGCCTGCGCCGCCGGGCTGCTGTGCAAGGCCGATCTTGTCACCGGCATGGTGGGGGAATTCCCCGAGCTGCAGGGGGTAATGGGCGGCTACTACGCCACGCGCAGCCATGGCGCGGCGGTCGGCGAGGCCATCTCGACCCATTACCAGCCGAAAGGCCCGTCCGACGACGTGCCCATCGGTAAGGTGGCGGTTGCCGTGGCGCTGGCCGACAAGCTGGACACGCTGCGCGAGTTTTTTGCCATCGGCGAGAAGCCGACCGGCTCGGGCGACCCGTACGCACTGCGCCGCTGCGCCCTGGGTGTGATCCGCATCATCCTTGAGAACGGGCTGCGCCTGAACCTCAAGCCGCTGCTCAGCGGGGATGAGGAGTTGTTCGGCTTCATCATCGAACGCCTGCGCGTGAAGCTGCGCGGCGAGGGCAAGCGCTTCGACGTGCTGGACGCTGTGCTCGCCGCCGGGGCGGATGATGATCTCGTCCGGCTGATGAAGCGCGTGGACGCGCTGGGTGAGATGCTGGCAACCGATGACGGCCGCAGCCTGCACGCCGCCTATAAGCGCGCCGCCAACATCCTGCGCATTGAGGATGCCAAGGATGGCCCGCATGAGGGCCTGAAGGTGGAGGGCGAACTGCCCCTGCCGGAGGAGTCGGCCTTCCGCGACCGGCTGGTTGCGGTGCAAAGCGAGACCGCCGGGCTGCTGGTGGCCGAGGATTTCACCGGTGCCATGCAGGTTCTGGCCTCGCTGCGCAGTGTTGTCGACGCCTTCTTTGAAAAAGTGACGGTGAACGCCGAAATGCCAGAATTGCGCCGCAATCGTTTGCGACTGCTCGCGCGCTTCCGGGATACAGTCAATCAAATAGCAGATTTCTCCAGGGTTGAAGGTTAGGAGTTGGGAATGACGAAATGGGTTTATAATTTCGGCGCAGGGGTGAATGATGGCAACGCCTCGCTCCGCAACCTGCTCGGCGGCAAGGGTGCTAATCTGGCGGAGATGGCGAGCATCGACCTGCCCGTGCCCCCCGGCTTCACCATCACCACCGAAGTTTGCACCGCCTATTACGACAATGACCGCAACTACCCGGCCGAGTTGAAGGCCCAGGTGGACGCGGCGCTGGCCCGTATCGAGGAGGCAGTGGGCCGCAAGTTCGGCGACAAGGACAAGCCGCTGCTGGTGTCCGTGCGCTCGGGCGCGCGCGTCTCCATGCCGGGCATGATGGACACCGTGCTGAACCTCGGCCTGAATGACACCACCGTGCTGGGCTTGGCCGCCGGTTCGGGCGATGCGCGTTTCGCCTGGGATTCCTATCGCCGCTTCATCCAGATGTACGGCTCCGTGGTGCTGGGCGTGGACCATCACCGCTTCGAGGAGATCATCGAGCACGTGAAGCTCGAGGCTGACGTGATCGAGGACACCGCGCTGACCCCGGCGCACTGGCAGCAGGTTGTCGAGGGCTACAAGAAGATGGTGGCCGAAGAGATCGGCAAGCCCTTCCCGCAGGACCCGCAGGACCAGCTCTGGGGCGCGATCGGCGCCGTGTTCGGCTCCTGGATGAACCCCCGCGCCAACGTGTACCGTCGCCTGCATGACATTCCGGCGAACTGGGGCACGGCTGTGAACGTGCAGGCCATGGTGTTCGGCAACATGGGCGATGACTGCGCCACCGGCGTGTGCTTCACCCGCGACCCCTCCACCGGACTGAACGAGTTTTACGGCGAGTACCTCGTCAACGCCCAGGGCGAGGACGTGGTGGCCGGCATCCGCACCCCGCGCCCGCTTTCCAAGGCCTATGCCAAGCCGGGCGAGGTCTCGATGGAAGAGGCGCTGCCCGAGGCCTATGCCGAGCTGAGGAACGTCCGCGCGATCCTTGAGAAGCACTACAAGGACATGCAGGACATCGAGTTCACCGTGCAGCAGAACAAGCTGTACATGCTGCAGACGCGCTCCGGTAAGCGCTCCGCCGCCGCCTCGCTCCGCATCGCGGTGGAGATGGCCGAGGAAGGGCTGATCGACCGCAACACCGCCGTGATGCGCGTGAACCCGGCCTCGCTGGACCAGCTGCTGCACCCGACGCTGGACCCGAAGGCGACGCCGAAGCTCTTCGCCAAGGGCCTGCCCGCCTCCCCGGGTGCTGCCTCCGGCGCCGTGGTGTTCTCGGCTGACGAGGCCGAGTTCCGCGCGCAGAAGGGCGAGTCGGTGGTTCTGGTCCGCATCGAGACCAGCCCCGAGGACATTCATGGCATGCATGCCGCCCGCGGCATCCTCACCACCCGTGGCGGCATGACCAGCCACGCCGCCGTGGTGGCCCGCGGCATGGGCCGGCCTTGCGTGGCCGGTGCCGGCGGCATCTCGGTCGATTACGGCGCGCAGACGCTCTCCGCTGGCGGTGTCACCATCCGCGCGGGTGAGATCCTGACCATCGACGGCGCCACCGGCGAGGTGTTCGCGGGTTCGGTGAAGATGATCGAGCCGCAGCTCTCCGGCGATTTCGGCACGCTTATGGGCTGGGCCGACGAGATCCGCCGCCTGAAGGTGCGCACCAACGCGGAAAC
>DATIWS010000192.1:0-4020 GCA_035519275.1 Acidocella sp.
TTCACCGCGGCGCAGAAGCCTTGGTTTTCCGCGTGGCTCAGTAGCGTGAGGCGCGGCTCGGCGGCGGCCAGCGCGCGCAAATGCCGCCGCAGGGCTGGCTCGGGCGAGGCGTCATCCACCACGATCAGCCGCGCGCCCTCCGGCATGGCGGCCAGCGCCGAAGCCAGCGCCGCTTTGGTCTCCAGCAGCCCCCGGTACACAGGCATCAGCAGCGCCAGCGGCGCCTGGGGCGGGATGCGTATCGGCGGCCTGCCGCGCTGGGCAGCCGGAATGGGCGTGGCGCCGAGCGGGCGCGGATCGATGGGGCTGCCCATGATGTTCCGCCCATCCGGCCCGTGCAGGGCGAACGGCGGCACCAGCCCGTCCAACTGCCGGGCGGTCAGGCGGAAGCCATGCCGGGGCAGGAAAGGGGCGCTGTCATCCGGCGGCAGCTTCTTGCCAAAGCGGATTTCGCGGCTCTGCCCGATGGCATCCGTCAGCATCAGGCGCGGTGGCGTATCCGGCCAGGCGGGGCGGCAGGCCCAGCCGCTTAAGCCATCCTTTTCCCAGGCCACCAGCCCCTCAACCCGGCTCAGTGCCGCGCGGTCCGGCCTTGCGCCCAGCCGCCGCCCCTCGCCATGGCTGAGCACCTCGTCCGTGGGAGTGACATGCTGGAACCCGCCGAACCCGGCCCCAGCCCCGACATGCAGGACAAAGGCGATGAAGCTGGGATCGGGTTCCAGACAATGCCGGGTCAGCAACTGGCTCAACGCCGCCGCTGCGGCCTGGGTGTTGCCGGCGCTCTGCTCAGCCAGGGCAAGGCCGGTCCAGGCGGCGGCGATGTCATGGCTGCGGGCGATCGCGGCGAATGCCAGCGCTGCCTCGGCTTGTTGCCCGGAGGTGAGCAGGGCGCGGGCGAGGTCCAGCGCGATGCGCGGATCATCCGGGGCCAGTCGCCGTGCCCGGCGCAGCCAGAGCAGCGCGTCCTTGCCTTGTTCCAGCCCGCGCGCCCAGGCGGCGGCGGCCGAGCTGGGGCCGTCCTGCCGCTTCACTCTTCGGCTGTGACCGGCGGCTCCCGCTCCGCCCGCAACGCGGCCAGTTCGGCCTCGGCTTCGGCCAGCCCGGCCTTCGCCGCCACGGTGAACCATTTCCGCGCCTCGTCCGCATCCGGCGCGGTGGCGATGCCCAGGCGCAGATATTTGCCCAGCATCAGTGCCGCGCGGGCATGCCCGGCGGCAGCCGCCTTGCGGTACCATTCCAGAGACTTGGCGCGGTCGGTAACGATCTGGTGCCCGCCGCCGTACAACGCGCCCAGCGCGAACATCGCCTCCCGCGAACCGTTCGCGGCGGCGCGCTCGAACAGTTCTCGCGCGGCTTCGTCATTGCGTGCACCGCCCAGCCCTTGCAGTTCCATGGCGGCGAGGTCCATGAGCGCGTCCGTCTGGTTCAGCGAGGCCGCTTTGCCGAGCCATACCCGCGCCTCGGCAAAATCCTGCTTCACGCCGCGTCCTTCCGCCAGCATGCGGCCCAGGCGATGCTGCGCGTTGAGCACATTTTCGGCGGCGCGGCGGAACCACTCCACCGCGCGTGCTTCGTCCTTCTCCACGCCTACGCCCTCGGCCAGGCAGACGGCGAAGTTATAGGCGCCGATCAGGTCTCCGGCCTCAGCCGCCTTCTCGAACCATTCATGCACGGGGGCGGGTTCGGTGAAGCGCGGATTGATCTGCTTCTTGAGCATCAGTGTGGCGAGGTCAGCCTGGGCGATGAAATCCCCCGCCTCGGCCGCCTGGCGGAACCATTTCGCTGCCTCATCCGGGTCGCGCGGCACGCCGCCGGCACCCAGCATGTACAGCACGCCGAGCGAGCGCGCGGCGTCCCTGTGCCCGGCCTCGGCCGCGACGCGGAACCAGTTGGCGGCCTCGGCATAGTTCGGGGGCAGGTCGCCGTCGCCATTGGCGTAGATGTCGGCGACGATCGCCGCCGCCTCCCGGTCTCCCGCAAGTGCTGCGCGGCGTAGCCAGGTTTCGCCCTCGGTCTTGTTGGCCTTGATGCCGGTGCCATGCAGCAGCATCAGCCCGTATTTGGCCTGTGCATTGCTTATTCCACCTTTGGCCGCGTGGCCGTATTGCTCTGCCGCCACCGCCGGGTCGGGCAGCACGCCGACGGCCTTCTCATAGATTTCGGCCAGATAATAATGCCCGAGCGGCAACCCGGCCTCGGCCGCCTTGCGGATATGCTCGACGCCGGTGAAGGTCGGCTCATCCGTGTCGGCCGTGCGCAGAGTAAGAAGGCCGAAGCCCAGATGCCCGTACGCGTTACCGGCCTCGGCGGCGCGGCCGTACCAGAGCTTCGCCTTTTCCTCGTCGCGCAGCTCCTCCAGGCCTTCCATATAGATATATCCGGCCAGCGCCTGGGCCCGGGGCTCGCCGGCTTCCGCCGCCTTCAGGGCCCAGCGCAGTGCTTCGGCGAGGTCCGCCGGTCCGCTCTTGGCTGCGCCAAACAGCGCGGTTTCAGGCCGGTAGCCGGAGAGATAGATGCCGGCGAGGCAGGTCTGGCTCTCCGTGTCGCCCTTCTCCGCGGCGCGGGTGAACCAGCCCACGGCATCCGCCGCGCTGGAATGGCCGCTCAGGCCCTTGTGGTAGTAGGTGCCGAGTTCGCGCTCCGCCTCGGTGATCCCGGCCTCCGCCGCGACAACGTAGAGCTTGAACGCCCGGGCGATGTCCCCTGCGGCTTTCAGCTCGCGCGCGCGGGCGAGGGCCTTTTCCGGATTGCGTGCCGCCAGCTTGTCGGAGATCGATTTTTTCAGGCTCATGGCGCGTTAAGGCTCGTGCATGCTGTTGTAGGCAACCGGCGCCAGCTTGGCCAGGAAGTAGCCTAGGATGGAGCGCTTGCCGACGACGATGTCAGCCTCGACCGGCATGCCCGGCACCAGGCGAAAGCCCTTAGGCACGTTGTGCAGGTTCAGCACGTCCAGCGAGACCTGCGCCTTGTAATAGAGGTTCTGGGGGGCTCCTGGCAGAGGCGGACCGTTCACCGCATTGCTCTGCTGGTCCTGTGGGTTGAAACTCTCGGCGCTGATGGAGGTGACGGTGCCCTTGGCCGTGCCGTAAAGCGCGGGATTGAGCGTGGCGAATTTGATCACCACCTGATCGCCCTGCTGCACATAGCCGGATTCCGTCGCGTCGATATCAGCCTCGACCGTAAAGGGGGTGTTCACCGGCGCGAGCTCCATGAGCTGCTGGCCCGGCTGCAGTACCGAGCCCTGGGAAATCTGCGCGATGGACTGCACCACTGAATCCTGCGGCGCGGTGAGTTCCACCAGGTCCTTGTTCAGCTTGGCCTTGGCCAGATCCTGTTGCGCCTGGGCCAAACTGTTCAGCGCCGTGGCCAGCTGGGTGGAGGTCTGCGCCTTGAATTGCTGGTCGAAACTGTCGCGCTGGGCCTGAACGGCGGCGAGCTGCCGCTGGTCGGCTGCGGCACTCGAGGTGGCCTGGGAAAGCTGGGTCTGCATGTTCACGCGGTCATCCGTGGCGGCCAGCGTGTCCAGTTGGCTGCCGACCTGCAATTGCTGCAGCTTCTTGCGCATTCCCTCGACATTGCTGGCGATGGCCAAGCGCTGGCGGTAGTAAGCGGCCTGCGATTGATAGCCCTGGATCTGCGTATTCAGCTGGTTGATCTGCTGGTCATAGTTCTGCAGCGTGTACTTATACTGTCCCACCTGCTGGTTGTAGGTTTGCAGCAGCAGCGCGGAGTACGGGTTGCCCGGGTCCGGCACGTAGGGCTTGCCGTCCTCCTGCGCCTGGAGCTGCGCCACCTGGGCGGCGTAGTTCTGCTCCTGCTTCGTCAGCCCGGTGAGGTCCGCCGTGGCATAGGTGGGGTCCAGCGTCGCCAGCACCTGGCCCTTGGTGACGAAATCCCCCGCATGTACCTTGATGGCGCGGATGATCGAGCTGCTGTTGAACACCTGGATGCTGGAATCCGCCGTGGTGGCGTTGAGCGTGCCGGTGCCGACGACCAGCTTGTCCACCTTGAACGTGCCCG
>DATIWS010000193.1:0-2571 GCA_035519275.1 Acidocella sp.
AGTAAGTTTCGCCCTCCTCAGTGAGCGACAAGGCACGGGTAGTGCGCATCAAGAGACGCGCGCCGAGGCGCTCCTCCAGCCGGGCGATAACCCTGCTGACCGCCGACGGCGTCAGGTCGAGACTGCGCGCAGCGGCCGAAAATCCGCCTTCCTGCACCACCCTGGCGAAAATCTCCATTTCCCCCGAGCGCTCCATGAGAATGCGCGGCATTGATGACCCCCATTCACAAGTGTTTGTACAAAATATGAAATAGTCGTCGCCTCCTGCAAGCCCTAGCTTCGCCCCCCCTACGCAATGGAGCTTGAACTTGGACCTGCAACTGAAAGACAAAACCGCGCTTGTCACCGGCTCGACCGCCGGCATCGGCCTAGAAATCGCACGCGCCCTGGCCGTGGAAGGCGCCAATGTGATCGTCACCGGGCGCGCCCAGGCCAAGCTTGACCAAGCTGTCGAGGACATCCGCGCCTCAGGCGGGAAATACGTCACCGGTATACTGGCCGATGTGACCACGCCCGAGGGCGCGGCGGCGTTGGTGCAAGCTGTCCCGCAGGTGGACATCCTGGTGAACAACCTCGGAATCTACGAGAGCAAGCCCTTCGCCGAGATCAGTGACGCCGACTGGATGTTCTATTTTGACGTCAACGTGCTGAGCGGCGTCCGTCTGGCGCGCGCCTATTTCCCCGGCATGCTGGAGCGCAATTGGGGGCGGGTCATCTTCATCTCCAGCGAGACCGGTCTGGTGCCGGTCCCCGACATGATCCACTACGCCATGACCAAGACGGCGCAGATTTCGATCGCGCGCGGCTTGGCGCAGGTGACCAAGGGCACCAACGTTACGGTGAATTCGGTGTTGCCGGGGCCGACCCGCTCGGAAGGCATCGTCGGCTTCCTGCGGAGCGTCGCCAGCAATCCTGACGCGCCGGATGCGGAGATTGAGGCGGAGTTCTTCGCCAAGGGACGCCCGGCATCGCTGCTCCAGCGGATGATCGAGCCTGAAGAGATCGCCAGCCTGGTGGCCTACGTGGCCAGCCCCCTGTCGGCTGCCACCAATGGCGCGGCTTTGCGGGTCGAAGGCGGCCTCGTGTCGACCATCACCTAGCCGCGTCCTGGCGCGTTCCCCATCCCGAGGAACGCGCCAAGTGTATATCCAAGCGCCACTCTATGGCCTATCCCGCAACTACACTCCCGGATTCCCCATGTCTCAGAGCCGCATCCTGCTGATCTACGCCCATCGCGACCCGGCCGCCTCGCGCGTCAATCGCGCTTTGCTTACGGCCGCCGCCACACTGCCCAATGTGACCGTGAACGAGCTGATGACGCGCTATCCGGACTTCCAGATCGACGTGGCGCATGAGCAGCGTCTGCTGGTCGAACATGATGTGATTGTGCTGCAGTTCCCGTGCTACTGGTACAGCACGCCGGCGATCCTGAAGGAATGGCAGGACGCGGTGCTGAGCTACGGGTTCGCTTATGGCCCCGGCGGCGACAAGCTGCGCGGCAAGACGCTGATGGTTGCCACCACCACCGGCGGTCCGGTTGAAGCCTACCAGGCCGGCGGCTTCAACCAGTACACCATGAGCGAGTTGCTGCGTCCCCTGCAGGCGACCGCCAATCTGACGGGCATGACCTATCAGCCCATTTTCTCTGTGCATGGCGTCCGCACGCTGGACGACGCCGCCCTCGACCATGCGGCCGCGGCCTACCGCGCCCGTCTGGCTGCTGTCTGACCAAACCACCTGCGCGGCGCCTTGCCGCGCAGGTGGCCAAGTCAGAGCAGGATGATCCGCTTGCCGGGTTGCCCGGCCTTCAATGCCGCAAGGCTCTCGGGCAACGCCTCGAATGGCTGCGTGACGATCTTCGGCGCGGACATTGTGCGCATCGCAAGTTGCTGAAGCATGCGCTCGCCGGCGGTGCGGAACTCCACCCAGTCCGCGCGTACGCCGTATTCATGGATGCTTCCCAGCGCCAGCTCATGCAGCGACACGGCCGAGCTGAACGGCGGCAGCGGATGATGTTCAACGCGATCCTGGATACAGACGAGATGCCCGCCATAACCGAGCATCGGGGCGAGGCTCGCGGCATGCGCGCCGCTCACCGTATCGAAGGCGGCGTATAGCTTGCGCGCCCCGATCGCGGTCTGAAGCCCCGCGCGCCAGTTGTCGTCGCGATAGTCGAACACACCGGCCACGCCGAGGTCGAGCAGATGCGCATGATGGCGGGGGGCAGCCGTCGCCCAGACCCGATACTGGCAAGACACCGCCAGCTGCACCAGATACTGTGCGACCGCGCCGCCGGCGCCGATCACGAGGACGTCGCGACCCGCTTTCGCCGGCACCTTGTTCAGCGCCTGCCACGCGGTGATGCCCGGGCACGGCAATGCGGCGGCAACGATTTCAGTGAGGCCGTCGGGAATCCGCAGCACAGCCTCAGCGCTCAGGCGCGTATGCGTGGCAAAGCTGCCCGACTTGCCGATGAACTGGTGGTAGGCCACGCGCGTGCCGATTTCGAGCGGAACGCCTTCGCCCACGGCGATGATCCGGCCGGCGCCGTCAACCCCCGGAACATGACCC
>DATIWS010000194.1:0-7056 GCA_035519275.1 Acidocella sp.
CGATACGCTGAAGCCCTTCGTGATCGCGCAAATCATCGAGGCGCAGCGCCACCCCAATGCCGATAAGTTGCAGGTGTGCCGGGTAAATGCCGGCGGGCCGGAACTCACCATCGTGTGCGGCGCGCCCAATGCCCGCACCGGGCTGAAGGTGGTGATGGCCCCGCCGGGCGCCTATGTTCCGGGGGCTGGAATCACCATCAAGGTCGGCGAGATCCGCGGACAAAAATCCGAGGGCATGCTGGCCAGCTACCGCGAGCTGGGGCTGGATGGCGATGCCGACGGCATCATCGAGCTGCCGGCCGACGCACCGATCGGCGAGAGCTTCGCCAAATGGGCAGGGCTGGATGAGCCGGTCATCGAGATCGCCATCACCCCCAACCGTGGCGACGCGCTGGCCATTCGCGGCGTGGCGCGTGACCTCGCCGCCGCCGGGCTGGGCCGGCTGAAGCCGTTCGTGGCACCGGCCATCACTGCGTCCGGCGCTTCGGCCATCACCTGGAAGAACGAGTTCCCCGAGGCCTGTCCCTGGGTTCTGGGCCGCACCGTGCGCGGGGTGAAGAACGAGCAGAGCCCGGACTGGCTGAAGCAGCGCCTGGAGAGCATCGGCCTGCGGCCGATCAACACGCTCGTCGATATCACCAATTTCTTCACCTATGATCTCGGCCGTCCGCTGCATGTATTTGATGTTGCAAAAGTTTCCGGCAACACCCTGATGCTGCGCCAAGGCCAGGAAGGCGATGCCTTCCCCGGCCTGCACGGCAAGGAGGTCAAACCCGGCGCCGATGATTGCGTGATCGCCGACGCCGCCGGGGCGCAATCCCTCGCCGGCATCACCGGCGGCGAAACCACCGGCTGCGACGAGACCACCACCGACGTGTTCATCGAATGTGCGCTGTTCGACCGCGTGAAGATCGCCCAGACCGGGCAGCGCACGGGCATCTTCTCCGATGCCCGCCAGCGCTTCGAGCGCGGCATCGATTCCCAGCTGCTGCCCGAGGCCCTGGATGCCGCCACGGCGCTGGTGCAGAAGCTCTGCGGCGGCGAGGCGAGCGAAGTGACCGAGGCGGGCGCCCGCCCCGAGTGGAACCGTGAGGCAAAACTGCGCTTCGAGCGTATCCGCAGCTTCGGCGGGTCGGACATCACCGCCTCCGAGGCCGTGGCCTCGCTGGAGCGCCTCGGCTTCACCGTGCAGGAGGAGAACGAGCACTCCGTCACCGTCGCGGTGCCAAGCTGGCGCAACGACGTGGCGCAGCCTCAATCGCTGGATCAGGCGCCGGACCTGCCGCACGCCAAGGCCGCCGCCGAGGGCGCCGCCGCGGCCGAGCCGGAAGTGGACCTGATCGAGGAAGTGCTGCGCCTGAAGGGGCTGGACGCCATTGCGCCGGCCTCCCTGCCGGTCGATTCGCTCATCCCCGCCCCGATCCTGACCGCGAAACAGGCCCGCACGGCGCTGGCGCGGCGTGGCTTGGCGGCGCGGGGGCTGCTGGAGGCTGTCACCTTCAGCTTCGCCGATGACGCCACCTGCGCGCTGTTCGGCGGCGCGCCTGAAAGCCTGCGCCTCGCCAACCCGATCGCCGCCGACCTGAACCAGATGCGCCCCACCCCGCTGGTGACGCTCTCCCAGGCCGCCGCGCGCAACGTCGCCCGGGGCTTCGGCGAGTTCGGGCTGTTCGAGATCGGCCCGGCCTATGCCGAGGACCTTAGCCAGGCGCAGGTCGCGGCCGGGCTGCGCGTGGGCGAGACGCCGCTCTCCGCCCTCGCCCCAGCCCGCCGTTACGACGCGCTGGACGCCAAGGCGGACGCGCTGGCCGTACTCACAGCGCTGGGCGTGCCAATGGACGCGGTGACGACCACCGCTGGCGGCCCGGGCTATTATCACCCCGGCCAGAGCGGCGAGCTGCGCCAGGGGCCCAAGACCCTGCTGGCCCGCTTCGGCACGCTGCACCCCAGCCTGTGCGACAAGCTCGATCTGCCGGTGGGCAGCGTTGCGTTCGAGATCTTCCTCGATGCCATCCCCGAGCCGAAGCGGCGCAAGAAGTCTGCCCCTGCCCTGCCGCCGTTCCAGCCGCTGCGGCGCGACTTCGCCTTCCTGGTGCCGGAGACCACCCCGGCCGAGACGGTGCTGCGCGCCGCCAAGGGCGCGGAGCGCAACCTCATCTCCAACGTAGTGCTGTTCGACCGCTACCAGGGCAAGGGCGTGCCGGAGGGCCAGGTGTCACTGGCCATCGCGGTGACGCTGCAACCCGCCGAGAAGAGCTTCTCGGATGCCGAGATCGAGGCTGTATGCGCCAAGATCGTCGCTGAGGTGGGGAAGAAGGCCGGAGGCGTTTTAAGGAGCTGACACGGATGCAGAAAGACCGGCTGGCGGCATTCAGCGATGGGGTGATCGCGGTGATCATCACCATCATGGTGCTGGATCTCAAGATCCCGCACGATCCGAGCCTGAATGCGCTCAAGGCGGTCTTTCCCACCTTCGTCAGCTATATTCTCAGCTTCATCTACGTCGCCATCTATTGGAACAACCACCACCATTTTTTCCATCTCGTCACGCGGGTGAATGGCGCCATCTTGTGGGCCAACATGCATCTGCTGTTCTGGCTATCGCTGATCCCGTTCGCCACCGGCTGGCTGGGGGAGAATGACACCGCTTCCTGGCCAGCCGCGATATATGGCGTTGCCTTGCTGATGCCGGCCATCGCCTGGTACGGGCTGCAGACGGTCATCATCCGCACCCAGGGGCCGGGTTCGGCGCTGGCTCAGGCGCTCGGGCCGGATCTCAAGGGCAAAATCTCGCCGCTGCTGTATCTCACCGGCATCGGGCTGGCATTTGCCTATGTCTGGCTGGCTGACGCGATCTATGCGCTGGTGGCGCTGATGTGGATCATCCCCGACCGGCGCGTGGAAGACGCCATCAGCCGGGCCGGCTGAAGCGGCTACGGCCGTGACTGTAGCGCGAACACCCTGAGGGCGGAGGCGAGCGGTTGCCCCTCCGCCCTTTCTGCGTCGATGCGGGTGACCAGAGCCGAAAGCGGCTCGCCCGCCCCCGTGGCGACCGCGCCCAGGGCAGCCCAGAATTCCGGCTCCAGGGCCACGGAAGTCCGGTGGCCGGAGAGCGAGAAGCTACGTTTCTCCAGCATCTTCTTCCAGCTCGTAGAGCACCGCCGGCAGGAAGACGAAGGTGGAGATCAGCACCGCCAGCAGGCTCAGCAGCAGCAACTCGCCCATGCTGGCCGTGCCGCGGTCGCCCGAGAAGGCGAGCGCGCCGAACGCCGTGCCCGTGGTGAGCGCCGAGAACAGCACCGCAATCGCCGTGGACGATTCGAGGAAGCGACGCACGCCGGCACGGAAATTCATCACGAAATATACATTGAACGACACGCCGACACCCTGGAGCAACGGCAGCGCGATGATGTTGGCGTAGTTGATGTGCAGCCCCACCGCCCAGGCGAACAGCGCGGTAAGCAGCACCGAGAGGGCAAGCGTGGCCAGCACCAGCGCGGTATCGCGGATGTTGCGGAACACCAGTGCCAGGATAATGGCGATGGCGGCGAAGGCGAGGATCGCCGCCGAGCGGAAGGCGCCAAGAATCGTCTCCGCCGCGGCCACGGTGGACACCGCCGGCCCGCCCGCATCCGGGACTATGGCCTGTACCGCTTTCACGAAAGCCTCCAGCCCCTTGGTCGTCTGCGCCGCGGCGGAGGGTAGCGCCTCTACCCGCACCTGACCATCGGGCAGGAACCAGTCCCGCGCCACTTCCGGCGGCAGGTTCTGCACCGTGATCGGCTGTGCGTTCAGGCTGTCGGCCAAACGGGAGAGCTCCAGCGGCAGAAAGCGCGTCACCGCCGCGTTCATCGCCATCACTTGGTCATCGCTCGCGTTCTGCAATTGCGACAGCGTGGCGGCGATGCTCAGCAGCGGGGAATTCTTGGGCAACTTGCCGGCCACGGCCATGATTGCGTCATGCGTCTTGGCCATGGAAGCGCGGATGTCATCCGCCGTCACCGGCTTGGCCGGGGTGGAAGCGGCGAGCAAGGTCGGCGCCAGGATCGTCTGCGCCTGGGCCAGCATGGCCAGCTTCTGGTCCTGCTGCTCCGGCACGAAGGTGCCGCCGGAGAGCACCTCCGACACCTCAGGCAGCGCACTCAGCTTCTTTGACAGCGCGCGCGCCTCGTCGAGGTTCGGGACCAGCATGTCGGCATAGAAGGGATTGGTCGCCGGGTCGGCCAGCAGCGTCTTGATCGTGCGCATGCTTTCCGTGTTCGGGTCCTTCGTGTTGAGCGGATTAGCGTCGAACCCGACGCGGCCCATGGCGAAGCCGCCGGCGAGCACCGCCACGACGAACATCGCCACCACAGCGTGCCGGTGCTTGAGCAGCAGGTTATCCATGGCCACGCCGCCAGGCAGACGAACCGGCCGCAGCTCCGCCCGTGGCCGGAAGAGGCGCAGAACGGCCGGCAGGAAGGTGATGGTGCAGAAAAAGGCGATGAACATGCCCGCCCCGGCGATCTCGCCCAGCTCCGCCACGCCGATGAAATCCGTGGGCGCGAAGGCGAAGAAGCCGCAGGCCGTGGCCATGGCCGCCAGCGCGATCTGCGCGCCAGCCTGGCGCGCGGTTTCCGGCACGGCGATGTCCGGGTCAGGGTTGGTATGCGCGATATGGCGCAGCCGCACGCAATACTGGATGCCGAAATCCACCGCGAGGCCGATGAACAGGATGGCGAAGGCAACCGAGATCAGGTTCAGCACCGGCACGAACACTGCTGCAAAGAAGATGGTCAGCACCAGCCCCATGATCAGCGTGAGCAGGATCGGCAAGATCAGCCGCCAGGTGCGCAGGGCCAGATAGAGCCAAAGCGAGATGAGCGCGACCGAGATGATCCCGCCCAGCACCATGCCTTTGGTGAGCGAGGCAAATTGCTCGTCGGAGAGCGGGATCTGCCCAGTGTAGTCCACTGTGGCCCGTCCGGCCTTCACATCCGGCAGGCTGGCGGCGATCTGCCTCAGCGCCGCCGTCGCCTTACCGCCCGGCTGCAGCGAACTCTGGTCGAGATTCGGGTGCATCAACACGAACTCGGCACCCTGCGCCCCGGCCGTGCCATGCATGATCAGCGACTGCCATGAGAGCGGCACCGGGTGGCCATCGGCTGCCGCCTGGAGGTTACGGCCGACACCTGCCAGCGCCTCGTCATAGGGGGAGATGTCCGTCCCGGCCTGCACGCCCTGGGCGATCAGCCCCAGCCCGGTGAACAGCCCGCGCGCCGAGGGGTCAGCCGCGAGCTGGCCGAGAAACGGCTGCGCCGCGACGATCGCGTTCAGCAGTGTGGCGAGATCCTCGGGGGGCAGCAGCAGCAGCCCCTCCTTCGAATAGAACGACGCGCCGCTAGGATAGTTGGAGTCGATGAAGTTCGCCTTGTCCGCGTTCAACGCCGCGTTCAACGCCGCGGCGGTCTCCGTGGCTTCCTCCGGCGTGGCGGCGCGCACCACGGCGACGATCAGCTTGTCGAATTGCGGGAAGTTCTTGTTCTCGCGGATATCCGCCTGACGCCACGGCAGCGAACGCGCGAACAGATTGTCGGTATCGGTGTCGAGGCTCAGATGCCTGGCGCTGTACCAAATCCCCAGCCCGCCCAACAGCAAAAATGCCGCCACGACCAGAGCCGCGTTGCGCCGCGCCGTGACGACGATGGCCACTATGATCTTCTGCAAAGCCAGGCTCTCCTTGGCGATAATCTACAGTAAGTGGGTGAGGCGGCTAAAAAGCCATCCCCGCCATTGCCAACCGCCCGTAAATATCCGCCAGCACCATCTGCAGCGCCTGCAGCAGCAGGATCGCCACCACCGGCGAGATGTCGACGTTGCCGAAATAAGGCAGGAAGCGGCGAATCGGGCGCAGCACCGGCTCGGTCAACTTGTTGAGGAAATCCGCCACGGAATAGACGATCTGGTTGCGCGGATTCGCCACACCGAAAGCGATGAGCATGCTTAGCACCGCCGCGGCGATGATGGCGAGAATCATCAGGTGGATCAGCTCACCCGCCAGCCAGAAAATCGCGGAAATCATGGTTTGCCTCAAAAAAATGTGCGCGAACCGTAAGTACCGGTGGAACTTTGCGCTGGCAATGTTGACTTCTCGTCCAAGATGCGCGAAACGCCGCCCCCACATGGACCCTGAACCAATGTTCACGGCCGGGGCTGTAGCTCAGTTGGTAGAGCGCGTCGTTCGCAATGACGAGGTCAGGGGTTCGATTCCCCTCAGCTCCACCAGGTCCACTTCATAATGTCAGATCCCACCAGAGACGCCGCTTTCTCCCTGTTACAGGCGGTATTCACGAAAAACGCATCACTGGATGCCGCGCTGGACGCGCTGCCGGCCATCGAGCCGCGCGACCGCGCCGCCGCCCACCGGCTCGCCGCCTGCGTGCTGCGCCATGCCGGCACGCTGGATACAGTGCTGGAACCCTTCCTGCGCCGCGAGCCGCCGCCGGCGGTCCGCAACATATTGCGCCTGGGGGCGGCTGCCTTCCTGTTCCTGGACACGCCGGCCCACGCCTCCGTGGGCACCGCGGTGGATCTGGCACGGAGCACAAAGCTGGAACCCTTCGCCGGGCTGATCAACGCCGTGCTGCGCAAGGTCGTGGCGCAAGGCCCGGGTGTGCTGGACGAGCTGGACATGCCGCGCCTGGACACGCCCAGCTGGGCCTGGAGTGCCTGGGGGCGGGAGGCACGCGCCATCGCCGAGGCGCATGCGCACGAGGCGCCGCTGGATGTCTCCACCCTGCGCGGCTTCGTGCCGGAAGGCGGCGAGGCGCTGCCCACGGGCTCCTACCGCTTTCCCGCCGGCACCGCCGTGGCGGAGATCCCCGGCTTCACTGAAGGCAAGGCATGGGTGCAGGACGCCGCCGCCGCCCTGCCCGCCAGGCTGCTCGCGCCAAAGCCGGGTGAGCGCGTGCTCGACCTCTGCGCGGCCCCGGGCGGCAAGACCGCGCAGCTCGCCGCCCTGGGCGCGGCCGTCACCGCCGTGGAACGCGACAAATCCCGCATGACCACGCTGAAGGG